>CAYOAS010000006.1:0-21610 GCA_964402015.1 uncultured archaeon
TAAACCTTGCTCGCCAGCTTTTTCACTTCTGCTGGCGAGAATTCTGTTTCTTCTTCAATCAGCTTTTCCGCCCACTCGCTCAAAACCAGATGGGTTTTCACCTTGTTTTCTTTTAGCGCTTTCAATACTTCAATTCCATATTGGACGCCAGAAGCCCCGCAGATTGCAACAATTATTTTCAAAATTTCACCTTATACCCCGATTTTTGTTTTTTTGCAGGCAAAGCCTTTTGCTTCCAGCGCCTTTGCAACTTTTTCCTGCAGCGCCTCGCCTGGCGTAAGCGCAATTAGTAATCCCCCTCTTCCAGTGCCAGTCAATTTTGCTCCAAATGCTCCTGCTTTGAGCGCAATCTTTTGCATCTTATCAAGTTCTTTGCAGGAAACAGTTATTTTTTGCAATAGCGCGTGATTCTTTTTCATCAGCGCGCCGACTTTCTTCCAGTCCTCTTTCTTTAGCGCCTGAATAGCGGAAGCGCACAACTTCCCATAATCAGAAAATATTTTTTCAAACTCTTTCGGTTTTTTTTCCTTCAGCGCTTTTACATTCGCAACAACTGTTTTTGTTTCCTGCGTTATTCCTGAATTTGCCAGAACGATTTCAACCGGTTTTTTTACTTTTATTGTTTCTATTTTGTTTTTCCCGCCCTGTAAGTTTTTTTCAAAAATAATGAATCCGCCGTATACTGCACAGGTATTGTCTATTCCTGATGCCGGCCCGCTTCCAGCGCATTCTGCAATAAACGCTGCCTGGTTTATCTGTTCGTCATTTAGCTTCAATCCCAATTCTTCATTCAATGCGCGTGCAATGCTTGCTGCAAGCGCTGCGCTTGCTCCAATGCCGGAAGCGCAGACAAGGTTTCCGGAAAGAGTTATTTTTACTGGATTGCTTTCAAGATTAAAATGCTTTTTCAGTGCTTCAATTTCTTTTGTTATTTCTTCTTTTTTTGTTTCTTTGTAGCCTGTTGTTTCCGGCCTGTTGTCAACAAACCAAAATTTTTCTGCAGGCTCAACTATGGCTTCCGTATAATCTGAAAGCGCTGCTGCAACCGCAGGCAAGCCGTAAACAACAAAATGCTCGCCGAACAAAATTGTTTTTCCGAAACCAATTCCTTTTGAAGTCATTTATATCCTTCTTTTTGGGAGTCGTGGAACTGGTTTCTTTTTTGGAATTGCTTTTTTTTGTGGTGCTGGCAGTGTTTTAATCAAGCCGGACTTTTGTATTGCTGTTTCAAATCTTTTTGCGATAAGCGGGTGTTGCCGACTCAGGTCAATTTTTACTGCTTGCTTCCTTGATGTTAACTCTCTTGCGAGTTCAACCAGGTCGTTGATTCTTGAACTGATTGCATTATCACTTTCTGGATCAACTCTTTTGTTCCTTTTGATGTCCATGCCAATTACTTGCAGGTCAATCTGCCTTTTTTTCAGCATGAAAAGCAACTCTTCTTTTTTCATCTTAGACAAATCCATATCATTAACCTGCTTTTCATTCGCTTACCTTGAATTTGTACCCGTACGCAATCGCGCCTTCTTCGTCTGTGTCCGCTATTTTGCGGAAAACCTTTTTAACGCGTGCGCCGATTTTGATTTTTTCTTTTTCTGAATCAACAATCTGCGACAATACCTTTGCGCCATTTTCCAGTTCAATCAGCGCCAAGAAATATGGTGTTTCGTTTTCAAATCCCGCTGGCGCAACAAAAACTTCAGTGAAAGAATAAATTTTGCCAGTGCGAGGCATGTCTTGTTCGACAAGCTTTCCTTTTCGCCTGCAGTTTGGGCAAATTTTGCGAGCAGGAAAATAAGGTGTTTTGCATGTTTCGCAATAGTTTCCTCTAAGCAGATAGCGTTCTGGGTATCTGCGCCATTGCAATGGCAACGCTCTGTTCATGCTTTTACTCCATAACTGGTTTTCATTTTTTTCACCTATTTTGCTCTCCGCATTATGTGCACTGTTGCTGTTGCCCCTGACCCGCCAACATTGTGGGCTAAACCAATTTCGGCACCATTAACCTGCCTTTTTCCGCATTTTCCAAGCAATTGTTCAAAAAGTTCGACTGCTTGTTTTACTCCAGTCGCGCCAACTGGGTGGCCGCATTTCAATCCGCCTGAAGGATTGACTGAAACCTCTGCATTCAGGGCGGTTCTGCCTTGCTCGACAGCTTTTCCGCCTGTGCCTTTCTTGAAAAATCCCAAGTCTTCTATTGCCAGAATGTTTGCTATTGAAAAGCAGTCATGCAATTCGACAACATCAATGTTTTTTGCGGTTAGGTTAGCTTGTTTGTATGCGTCTTGCACTGCTTTTTTTGTTGCAAGCATTTCAGTCAGAGACTTCCTTCCGGTTAAAGCCAGCGAATCCGATGCCTGTGCGGAAGCAATTATTTCAACTGTTCCTTCGGCAGCAATTTTTTTTGCTTTTTCTGTTTCGCAAAGAATCAAGGCTGCTGCTCCGTCAGTTATTGGCGAACAGTCAAACAATTTCAATGGCGAGGCAACGTAACCGCTTTGCATTACCTCTTCAACAGTTATTTCTTTCTGGAACTGAGAATTAGGGTTATGCGCGCCATTTCTGTGTGCCTGTACGCTGCATAACGCCATTTGTTCTTCTGTTGTTCCAAATTCCAGCATGTGTCTTCTTGCCATTAGTGCATACAGCGCGGGAAAGCTTGCGCCCATGAATAATTCTGTTTCCTGGTCTCCAGCGCCTCCTAATGCTGTTGCTGCTTCTTCAGTGCTGATTTCAGTCATTTTTTCTACTCCGCCAACAGCAACAATATCATACATTCCGCTTGCTACTGCCAAATAGCCAGTGCGCAATGCTACTCCGCCCGAAGCGCAGGCTGCTTCCACGCGAGTTGAAGGCACTGGATTTAATCCGAGCTGGTCAACTATGAGCGCGCCAATGTGTTCTTGCCCAATCAATCTGCCGGATGCCATGCAGCCACCGTAAACTGCCTGGATGTCTTTTCCTTCCAAGCCAGATGATTCAAGCGCAGTAATTCCCGCTTCTGCTATTAGTTCGCGGAAACTCTTGTCCCAGAGCTCGCCGAAACGGGTTTGTGCCCCGCCAACAATTGAAACGCTCCTCATTAAGGCAACCCCCAAGGAATGTTGCTTTGTTTTGCAAATTGCTTGGTTAGCTCGATGGCTTGCCTAATCGTTGCCTGTGCACTTTTTCCTCCAGTGGGCATTACCCTCCCAACAAGGCGTGAATAGTATTGTGTTAATTCTTCATTGTTTGTTATTATTTTTAGTGCGTTTTGCATTTGCGTAGCATGTTCGATATGGCGTTGTCTTCTGGTTTCTCCGCTGCATCTTCTTATTCTTTTGTATCGCATTTTTTTCCTCGTTACAAGCTTTTTATTTTTTTCCTGTGTTTTGCGTATTCCGCATAGGTTAGGTAACTTTTTTCTTTTATCATTTCAAAAACTGCTAATTTTGCTTTCTTCTTTTCAATGTTTTTTGTTGCAGTTAAAACAAAGGCATCAGAGCCTGCTCCGCTTCCATAGCTTACTGCCAAAATCTTTTGCCCAGGTTTTGCTGTGTCCAATATGCTTGCCAAGCCAATCATTGTAGAGCCAGAATAAGTGTTGCCGATGAACGGAGTTAACAATCCTTGTTTTATTTTTTCTTCTTCAAAGCCAAGAATTTTTGCTGCTTGTTTTGGGAATTTTCCGTTTGGCTGGTGAAATACTGCAAAATCAAAATCCTTTGCTGTCAAGCATGTTTTTTTCATTATTCCTTTTGCTGCAGCCAGAATATGCTTGAAGTATGCTGGTTCTCCAGTAAACCTGCCGGCGTGCATTGGGAATTCAGCGTGCTGCCTTCTCCAAAAATCAGGAGTATCAGTAGTGAAAGAATAAGTGTCATTTATTTCCGCAATTATTTCTTCTTTTCGCGCGCCGATTATTATTGCTGCTCCGCCGCTGCCAGCAGTGAATTCCAATGCGTCATTTGGCCTTCCTTGTGCTGTGTCTGCCCCGATTGCCATTCCGTATTCTATCATTTTGCTTGCAACCAATCCCATGCACATTTGCATTCCTGCTGTTCCTGCCTTGCAGGCAAACTCCAAATCAGCAGCCATTAAATCAGGGCCAGCCCAGATTGCATCAGCTACAATTGAAGCAGTTGGTTTTACTGCGTATGGCTTGCTTTCCGAGCCAACGTAAATTGCGCCGATTTTTTGTGCGTCAATTTTTGCTGTTTCAACTGCCCTTCGCGCTGCCTCGACTGCAATAGTGCAGCT
The DNA here is from genome assembly GCA_964402015.1 of uncultured archaeon. Classification (GTDB taxonomy): domain Archaea; phylum Iainarchaeota; class Iainarchaeia; order Iainarchaeales; family JAGVWC01; genus CAYOAS01. The sequence goes on from CAYOAS010000006.1 coordinate 4,240, forward strand.
GTCTTCGTCCCAAGAGCCAACTGCTTTTTCAGTTAATCCAAGGCCGGCAGCTATTTTTTTTCCGTCCTTGTGCCAGGTGCGCGCGATTTCTTCCACTGTAATGCGCAGTTTTGGCACGAATACCCCGTAACCAACAATTCCGACTCCGGGCTTTTCCACAAGATTCACTTTTTCCTTTTGGCTTTTGTTTTCTTGCCTTTTGCTTTCGCTGTTTTTTCTTCCCTGAAAACTATTTTTTTTGCGTTATTTATTTCTGTTCCTTTGCTTGTCCAAAAAATGCTTCCGCTTGGCATCAGCCATGCTGCCTTGCCTTTGTTTTCTGCGCGCGTTTCTTCAAATTCTTTTTTTTGTTCCACAGCCATTTTTTCAAGCTTGATTTTTGCGGTCTTTATTCCAGGCGCCTTTGCCTTTGCATCTATTAATACTTTGTAATATTTGTCTTTTGCCATAAAACACACATTAATTTTTTTCAACCAATTCTTTTTTATTCAGTGTTTTGCTTCCGCGATGTTTCGAGAATTTCTTTTGCCTGCGCCATTTCGTTAACGATTGAACGATTGGATAATTCTTTCTTTTTTTCTTTTGTTCAATCGTTAGCGCGGTCCGAAATACGTCGAGCCATTTTCAATGGCTCATAAGTATTTATTTGGCCCCCTCAATTGTTCAATGATTTCTTTTGCCTTGTCAGCACGGATTGTTTTTTCCAAAATCATTTTTTCAGCCACTTCGTCGATTTCTTTTCCTTTTGCGCCTGCAAGCACTGCAATGTTTCGCGCGTGCAATCTCATGTGGCCTTTTTGGATTCCTTCTGTTGCGAGAGCGCGCATTGCGGCAAAATTCTGTGCTAACCCTACTGAAACAATTATTTCCGCTAATTCGCGTGCTGTTTTGACTCCAAGAATCTTGACTGCAATTTTTGCTATTGGATGGCTTTTTGTTGCTCCGCCAACCAAGCCGACAGCACAGGGCAATTCTATTTCCCCAACCAAGTTTCCTTTTTTATCCTTATAATAGCGCGTTAGCGGCTTGTATTTTCCCTTGTTTTTCCAGCTTGCAAAAGCGTGTGCTCCTGCTTCTATTGCGCGGAAATCGTTTCCCGTTGCTATTACAACAGCATCAATGCCGTTCATTATTCCTTTGTTGTGCGTTGTGCACCTGAAAACATCTGCTTCAGCGAACGCGAAAGCGTCCATTATTGCGTCGATTATTTCTTCGCCTTTCAGTTCATTGCCCTTGAAGCTTTCTTCAATCGCTTTTTTTGAAAAAACAGCTTTTGCGCGCGCAAGCCTGTTTACTGCGAGATTGCTGATTATTTTCAAGCGCGCTTTTCCCCCGGTAATTTTTTCTATGCGCGGCGAGATTTTTTCGCACATCGTATTCACTGCATTCATTCCTGCGGCGTCACCGCAATTCACCAGCAAGTGAACTATTATCATTTTTCCGCGTTTTGTTTTCAGAGTGCGCGCCTGCAGTTCCTTTGCTCCGCCGCCGAATTTTACGAGCATCGGGTCAGCGCTGTTTGCTAGTTCTATCAATTCTTTTTTTGCTTTTAAAATCTTTTTTATTGCTGCCTCTGGCTTTTTTGCTTTCACTATTTGTATTTGCCCAATCATTATTGGTTCGCTGCTTTCAGCTGTAAAGCCGCCGCTTTGCCTTGCAATGCCTGCTGCTTTTGATGCTGCTGCTACAACACTCGGTTCTTCCAGTGCCATTGGAACTAAAATTTCTTTTCCGTTCACTACAAAGTTTGTTGCAATTCCTAAAGGCAATTGCTGCGTTCCGACAACATTTTCTATCATCCTGTTTGCTTGTTCAAAGTCAAGCGCTGCAAATTTGTTCAATTGTGCAATTTCTTCTTCCGACAATTCTGCGAACTCTTTTATTATCGCGAGCCTTTCTTCAAGGCTTTTTTTGTAGAATTCCGAAATCGCGCTTGTTTTGTTTTTTTCCGTGCTTGTTTCTTCCAATTTTCCACCTTTTTTCTTTAGGTCAAATCTTTGTTATTCCTTCTGGCACAGTGCTTTTTCCGTTCAGCAAATCGTCTATTTCTTTTACTGCTTCTTTTGCACTCCTTATTGCGTGAATGACTGTTTTGTTTTTGTTTACTAAGTCTCCTGCAACGAAAACCTTGTCAAGCTTTGTCTTGTTGCTGTGTGCTTGGAGCAATTGCCCTTCCAGTTCTGTTCCAGTCAACAATTCGTTGTCCTGCTGCTGGCCAGCCGCAACAACAACCAATTCCGCGGCAATCTTTTCAGTATGGCTGCTCATTACAAAATGCTCTTTTTCCACCAGCACTTTTTCGAAAACAATCTCTTTCAGTTTTTTTTCTCCAACAAACTCCAACGGGCTCAGCAAAAAAGAAAAGTTTACTCCTTCTTCAATTGCTTCCTGGATTTCCTTTTTTTGCGCTGGCATGAAATCAATTGTTTTCCTGTAAGCGATTGTCACGTTTGCATTGTTTCTGATTGCAATGCGCGAGCAGTCGATTGCAGTGTCTCCGCCGCCGATTATTATTACTTTCTTGTTTTCCAGTTTTCCGATTTTGCCGTTGAATTCCTTCAAAAAATCATCCCAATAACAAACGCCCTGCAAACCATTCCCCTTAATGCTCAATTGTTTTGCGATTTTTTCCCCGCTGGCAACAAGCACTGCATCAAACTCCTTCAAAAAATCATTCAAAAGCAAGTCGTCGCCAATCCGCGTTTCGCTGTGCAATTCAATCCCGTCAATATTAAATTGTGCGAGAAAGCTTTCCGCAATTGTTTCTGGCAACCTGTATTTTGGAATAGCATTCACGAGCAAGCCGCCGATTTTTTTTTCTGCTTCAAACAAAACAACAAAATATCCCTTTTTTCTGAAATCCAGTGCAGCAGTCAATCCCGCTGGCCCAGCGCCAACAACAGCAATTTTTTTCCCGTTCAGCGCGGGAAAAATTTCCCCACTGCCTTTTGCGTTGTCAGCAACAAACCTTTCAATACCGGAAATATTGATTGCGTTCCCGCTCTTTGAAAGAATACAGGCGCCCTCGCATTGTTTGTATGCTTGGCAAACCCTGCTGGTAATGCACGGCGCAATATTATGTAGCAAAATTGCTTTTTTTGCTTCTTCCAATTTTTCTTCTTTCACTAGTCGTATTATTTCCTTGCAGTCTACTCCTGCGGGGCAGCCGAACGCGCATTTGGGTTCCTGGCACTGCAAACAGCGGTTTGCTTCTGCCAATACCTCTTTTTTTGACAGCGCTGGCACTATTTCTTCATAGCTTTCAAGCCTTTGTTTTAATCCAATGCATTGCTTTCCATTCATAAAAAATCAAAGATATTGGTGAGAAGAAAGGCGTCAATTAGTATTTTATTGGCTTAAAGCCTATAAAAACCTTTCGACAATCAACACTTCGTTTTTCGGCGAATGACGTGAGTTTTGTTGTTTTATAAATAGCCTTTTGTTTTTGGCTGGCGTGAGCTATTGTTTTATTCCAACGGATTAATTGCCTTGATTGCATTGAATTTTTCAAAATGTTTTGTGTTTTCTGTTATTATTTTTTGTATCCCGTTTCTTTGCATTGTTGCAACTATTAGTGCATCCCAGAAAATTTTCTTTTTTCCTTCACAAAGAGCTGTTGCGCGGGCAATGTCTTGTGCGTTGTCTTGGATTATTTTGAATGTTTCGGAAAACAATTGCAGGGCGTCAGTTATTTCGTTTGTGGTGGCTGTGGATTTTTTTATGGCAACGCTCGCGAACTCGCGCAGATTCTGGTTTGAAACAAAAAGGTTTTCTGCAGGCAATCTTTCCTTAAACCAGCCAACTGTTTTTTCGTGCTTTTCTTTTTCCCGCGGGTCAATAAAGTAAACCAGCAGGCAGCTGTCAACCAGCATTTTTTCATTCATACGCGTCTTCCCTTCGAAATTTTCCTATCCCCCAGTCTTTTCCGCTTTCCGCAATTTTCAGAAGCTTTTCCCAAGCTTTATCCTTTTTCGTTTTTTCTTCAACAAGGTCAATGCCCTGCTCAACGATTTCAGACATTGCGCCTTTTTTTCCGCCATGCAACGAAACCGCAAGGCTCCTCAATTTTTTATTGTATTTTTCTTCCAATGACAAAACAACCTGCACCAAACAAAACCACCTAATTAATTATATAATTAATTACAATTTAAACCTTTGTGTTTTCCGTCAGTTGGCTTTACAAAAATTTTAGCAGAAAGCCCACGATTTTCAATCGTGGGATGAATGTGTATTATATTTGATAGAACAAAGGGTATATAAATTAGATAGGATATAATCTATCTATGGAATATAAACACAATCGAACAAGCGTAACAATGATAAACTACCACGTTGTTTTTTGTCCAAAATATCGAAGACAGTTATTAGTGGGAAAAATTAAGGAACGCTTGGAAGAAATAATGAAAGAAGTTGCTGTTGAAAACAAATGGGAAATAACTGCAAAAGAAGTTATGCCAGACCATGTTCACTTATTTGTTTCCGCAGATGTAAAATCAAAACCCGAAATAGTTGTAAAAAGATTCAAGGGCAGGAGTTCAAGATATTTGCGAAAAGAATTTCCAGAGCTTTTAAAAATGCCAACACTCTGGACAAGAAGTTATTTTTTATCAACAGCAGGAAATGTTTCTGCTTCAACAATAAAAAAATATATTGAACAACAATGGGATAACAAATGATTCTAACATACAAAATCAGGCACGAAAAAGATTTTTCAAAAGAACTTGAACTTGCAAGAAAAGTTGCAGAGTTTGCCATCAAAGAAAGGAAAATCTCAAGCAAAGACGTAAAGCATATTGGCTTGAAGTCAATGATAGCAAACCAAATTCTTCGAAAGTATGCTCGCAACAAGACAATCAAAAAAGTTAATTCTGTCAATCTTGCTATTCCGAATCAAGGAATAAAAGCCATTGGAAATGAAATAACAATCCCATGCTTAAAGCTAAAGCTCCCGATATTCTTTAGCCAGCCATTTGAAAAAATCAACCAAATAGAAATCGGAAAAGAGTTTGCGTTTATTTCTGTTTCTTTCAAAGAACCGAAAGCATACATTCCAGAAACAATTATTGGAGTAGACAGGAACACGAGCAAGCACGTTCTTGTTGCATCAAACATCAACACTGGCAAAGTGTTGAAGCTCGGAAAACAATGCCAGCACATTCACAACAAATACAAGCACATCAGAAAAAACCTGCAAGCCAAACAAAAGTTTTCCCTATTAAAAAAAATCAAGAACAGGGAAAGCAGAATCGTCAGAAACATAAACCATCAAATCAGCAAGAAACTGGTTGTAGAAGCAAAAAACAACAAGGCAATTTTAGTTTTAGAAGAACTAAAGAATATTAGAAAAACAGCAAGAACAAAGAGAAAGCAAAGGGATTCCTTGAACTCTTGGAGTTTCAATCAGCTCGGCGAGATGATAGAATATAAAGCCAAAAAGCTTGGAGTGCTAGTTGCCTATATTGAATCACAATATACAAGCCAAAGATGTAGCCGTTGCGGTCATATAGAAAGCAACAATAGAAAAGCAAAAGTATTCCACTGCGTTAAATGCGGAGTGGTTGAGAATGCCGATGCAAACGCAGGATTCAATATTGCAAGTTTGTATCAAACAGGCATATCTCGATTCAGCAAAGAAAGTGATTTGCTGAAAGGGAACACTGATATTCCTAAAGAGGCGATGCTGTGAATTCCAGCAACCTTAGAACCCCACGAACTTCATTCGTGGGAGTATGTCAGAAGTAACCTTTTGCTTTCAGCAACTCCGCGTTGAGTATTCCGCCGCCTGCTGCTCCGCGCACTGTGTTGTGTGACAATCCGACAAACTTGTAATCCAGGGCATTGCATGTTCGCAAGCGGCCGATTGTTACTGCCATTCCTTTGCCAGTATCGCGGTCTTTTCTTGGTTGCGGCCGATTTTCTTCTTCCCTGTAAATTATCGGCTGCTCTGGCGCGGATGGCAATTTGAGTTCCTGCGGCATTGCCTTGAACTCTTTCCATGTTTCCAGTATTTGTTCTTTTGTGGGTTTTTTTTCAGCAAATTCCATGCTGACACAAGCAGTGTGCCCATCTATTACCGGAACGCGGTTGCAGTGTGCGGAAATTTTTATTGAATTGTCATTCACTATTTTTCCGTTGACTATTTTGCCGAGTATTTTTAATGGTTCTTTTTCTGATTTTTCTTCTTCGCCGCTGATGAATGGAATAATGTTGTCAACAATGTCGAGCGAGGCAACTCCCGGGTATCCAGCGCCTGAAACAGCCTGCATTGTTGTGATAATCATTCTTTTGATTTTGTAGCCTGCTTTTTCCAGCGCAAATATTGGCGTTAAATAGCTTTGCAGAGAGCAGTTTGGCTTTGCTATTACAAAACCTTTTTTCCAGCCGTGGTTCTTTTTTTGAATCGGAATAATATCCAAATGTTCTGGATTAATCTCCGGTACAATCATTGGCACGTCTTCACTCCATCTGTGTGCCGAGGCGTTTGAAACAACTGGAATTCCGTTTTCAGCGTAATTGTTTTCCAGTGCTTTTATTGCTTCTTTTTCCATTTCCAAAGCAGAGAAAACAAAATCGCATTTTCCAATTGCTTTCCCTGTATTGCTTGCGTCTTCAACAGCCAAATCCCTTAATTTTTTTGGGATTTCTGTTGCCATGCTCCATTTTCCCGCAACTGCTTCCGCATATTTTTTTCCGGCGGAATTTGGCGATGCAGCAACGTAATTCACTTCAAACCACGGGTGGTTTTCCAGCAATTGCACATATTTTTGCCCAACCATTCCAGTCGCGCCCAAAACCCCTGCTTTTATTTTTTTTGCCATGCCTTTTGCCCTAATGTTGTTTATTCTATTATTTCGTGAATAGCATTGATTGCGTCGTTCAATTGTTTTTCCTTTATGATGATTGAAATGTTTATTTCGCTCGCGCCTTGCGATATCATTTCAACACAAATTCCTTTTTGCCCGAGCGCCTGAAAGATTTTTCCGGAAATTCCAATAGTGTGTTTCATGCCTTCTCCAATTACTCCGATCAATGCAATGTCTTCTTCAATGCTTGTTTTGTCAAAGCAAACGCCCAGGCTGTCTAATGCTTTCATTGCTTTTTCCCTGTCTTTTTTGTCTATTGTAAAAGAAACAGTTGTTTCGCTCGTGCTGACAAAATCCACGTCAATGTTTGCATTTGCTATCGGGTCAAAGATTTTTGCCAGCACTCCCGGGGTTGAAACCATTTCAGCGCTTTTCAGGGTTATTGCTGCAATTCCTGTTTTGTTGCTGATTGCCTTGATTATTTTTTTTGCCTGCCTGTTGTTTGCAGTGATTATTGTTCCGTCAATGTTTGGCGTTAAAACATTTTTGACTATTATTGGAATTTCTTTTTTTCTGACTGGCCCTATTGTGTTTGGGTGCAATATTTTTGCGCCAAAATAGCCTATTTCTTCTGCCTCGTCATAACTTAATTCTTTCAGCAATATCGCGCCTTTCACTGCCTTTGGGTCAGCGCTATAAAATCCCGGAACGTCTTTCCATAATTCCAATTTTTCCGCGTCAAGCGCTGCTGCAATTATGCCCGCACTGTAATCGCTGCCGCCCCTGCCAAAACAGCAAATGTTTCCCTGTTCGTCAGCACCAAAAAAGCCTGTTATTACAACAGTAATTTTTTCCCTGAGCAATGGCAATAATTTGTTTTTGAGTTCTGTTCCTGTTTTTTCTATTGCGCGCGCTTTTCCAAAACAACCATTGGTGCAAATCCCTGACTCGTGCGCTTCCATTGAAACGCTTTTTTCTCCAGCATCATTCAAATACGCTGCAACCAATACTGTCGACAGCCTTTCGCCGAAAGTCTGGATTAAATCAAATGCCTTGGGCGAAATTTCGCCCAAATAATTAACGCCTAAAAAAGTTTTCTCTATCACCAATGTTTTTTCTTCAATCAAATCCCGCGCGTTTGTTGCAATTGTTTTGTCTTTTAAGCCACCAACAAGCGCGAGGTGCTGGCGCTTCAGTTCTTCACAGTATTCTTTTATGCTGTGCTCTTTCAGCAATGCAAACCTGCTTGCTGCAATCAGAGAATCAGTTACTCCTTTAAGCGCGGAAACAACAATGACTTTCTGCTCTTTTTTTCTTGCTTTTATTATTTCCGCAACGCGCTTGAGGTCTTGTTCAGTGCTCAATACAGAACCGCCAAATTTCATTACTGTAACCATTTAACCAACAAAAAAAATAGTGGAATGAAACTAATAAAAACAATTCTGAACTTCGCTTTCAGCTTAGTTTGTCTGTGCGCAAACGCTGTTTTGTGGTATGTTTTGTTTTGCTGTGTCGAGTGCCTTGCTTATTTCTTCAGCATTCCACCAGATTTTGAGTTCCCCACTGGAAACTGCAACGCAGGCTTTTCCCTGTTTTACCAAATCGATTATGTTTTGCAGTGATTCAGTAGGCTCTTTTGTGTAATCAAGAGAAATGCTTGTTGCCGGCGCTTTGCTGTTTGGGCCGTAGAACCACATTTTGTTTGTTTCAGCGCAAGAATTTTCCAGGAAATAGCTTTCTTTGGATGGAGTGAAAAAGATTGTTTGCAGGTATAATTCTGCGTTTTCCTTTGTTGCAGGAATCCCAGCCCATTCGAAGCCGTAAGAGTTTTCTTTTGTCTGCGCTTTTACTGTGCAGTTTGACTCGTCAGCCTTTGCATCCTGGCGCCTGTAGAACAAATGGTTTTCCAGGAAGTCAGTGCATGGCGTGCTGCTTGCAACCTCTGTCCAAAAGCTTTCGTAATCCTTGCCCGCATCAAACTGTTGGGCTTGTTTTTTCAGCAGGTAATACAGTTCAGCGCGCATGGCGTTTGCCGTTGTTTTTGCCAGCACTGGCGTTGCGCGGTTTGGCGAAATATTTATTTTGTTTTTTGTCACATTTAATAGCATTCCCCTGTTGGAGATGTTTGTTTTTTCAAATTCGCTGGAGAAGATTGCCTGTATTTGTTTTGCGCCGCTGGTTGAATCAGTGCTTGTCAGGCCGCTTGTGTCCAGCCTTATTTTGTCGCCAACAAATTTTAATCCATAATCCTTTCTTTCGATTTTTCCGTCTGAATCAACCCCGTATTTTCCAATATCGCCATTGAATGGCAAATAATACAATGGGTTTTTCACTGTCGGGTCTTTTATTTTAGTGAAATTGACTGTTATTTTTGCATTTGGTGAACTGTCCATAAAAAGAGATTCAAGGTTTGCGCTTCCGTCAAGCGCGTTTATGTCAACGCTTATTTCATACAATCCGCTTTCTATTTTTTTTGGATTGAATTCAAGCGCTGCGGGATTAATGAAATATTTGTCGAAGTTTCTTTGCGTGTAAAAGCTGTCTGCATTGAAGAATCCTGCCTGTATATAATACTGGTCAAAGTCTTTCCTGAAATCCTCGTTGTAATTGTCTCCAATCAAATATGCCTTGAAGTTTGTGAGCGCAGTAACATCGTTGTCCACTGTTTTCTTTCCGCTTCCAAGCAGTGTTTCTATTGAATTCATTTTTTTCAGCAGTTCAATGCTGAATTGCACTGGGTCGCAGTAAATGTAATCCGTTGGATTTGCTTTTTTGTCGCAACTGTTTTGTTGTATGTTTTGCCATTCCCAGGACAACAATATTTTTGGCGCGTCGTCAATTCCTGTTTGGCCGAATTCGTCGTTTGCGCCGACGCAGTCTTTTTGTTCTTTTGCGAAAAGCTTTATGCTGAATTTTGTTGTTTCCTCGAACAAAACAGTCAAATTGACCGGCGTGCTTTTCATTGCCCTTTCCATCAGGGAATTTGTGTCCCTGTATTTTATGTCAAGCAAGATTTTTTTCAGCAATGGCACTGTCATGGGACTCTTCAAGGTTATTTCTTCCATTATTGCTGCTGTTTCTTTTGGCAACAATTTCAATCCGGAAACATATCCGCGCAATTTGCAGCTTGCTTCCGCGGCAATGTTGCAGTTCATGTTTATGTCTGACAATTGCAGTTCTGTGTCTGAAATGTTTTTGACTGTCCAGATTATGCTTGTTTTTATTTCATTCTGCGCGCCAAAAGCAATTGTCTGGTTTTGCGAACCGTTCACTGCAATCAGCGGGTTTATTGCCCTGACAACAAACTCGTCGTCTGTTACCCATTCAGGCGCATTGCAGCTGTTTATTAGCGAGTGCTCTATTTTCACTGTGTGCAATCCCGGGCGCATGAAATGATAGATAAAAAATGGTTGTGAAGAACCAATGCAGAGCGTGCCGCCACTGCTTTCGCAGAACGCGTATCCCCCTTGCTCGATGTTGTCTGTTTGTGTCATTGTTCCCATGACATCGTACACTGTCGCGCGCATTTGCGGGTTTGAATAAAAAACATAGCCGTCAACGCAGTGGTTTTTGAATTGTGTTATCGGGGGTTTTATTTCCATTATTGTGTCAACCGGAACAACATAAGTGTTTCCGTCCATTACAAAATTGTGGCCGGTTGGATTGCCGCTTGCGTCAAGCCTTTTGTCTGGCCCCTCGTTTGTAAAATCAAGGTTGTAGGTTATGTCTGTTGGCCCCATAATTAAATTAAAGCAGCCAGCAAATGCGTTGCCTGCCATTAGCAAAAGGGCAATTGCAACAATGGCAACCATTGCATTTCCTGCTTTCATTCTTTTCTCACCCGCCAGCCAAAAACCAATAAAAGCGCTATTATGATTATTGCGATTATTCGCCAGTATGGTATTCCAAATATTTTGTCTTCTGCAGAAACTGTTTTTGTGCAGTTTCCAAGGCAGCATTTTTGAGAATCTTTTGTTGCAATTGTGTCTGCATTGCATTGTTCAGCCCAAGCGCATTCTTTTCCGTTCATTTCAGCACAGTTTTTTTCGGAAAAATTGTTTTTTTCCAGTGGCTTTATTATTATCGGGATTGTGCTTGGCCTTTTTGTATTGTAGTCCAGCAAGTGCAATTCAAAGCTTCCAAGTCCGGCACTGATTTTTTCCTGCAAGCAATTGTTTCCTTCCAGACTGCCTTGTGCAAGCGCGTTTGCTTTTGTTGTTCCAATTTCCAGCAGGAAATATTCTCCGCTCAACGGCTTTTCCTTTGGCTCGCTGCAGAATTCAATGGCGAGCGTTTCTTCTGCATAATCATAATTCCAGGAAACTTTTATTTGCGGTTCTTTTTCCGGCTTTGAAAATTTGCTTGCGTCAAATTCCAGGCATTCCTTGTCAAAAACAGTTTTGTTTTTTTCCGTCCAGGCGCATGCCTGAAAATGCCCAGTAGTTTTTTGCACTGTGAAAGAAAATTCTTTTTCAGGATAGTTTTCTTTTATTTCCGCTATTTTTTCAGAGCCTAAAAATATTGTTGAATTGTCCTGCAAATCCTTTACTGTCAGTTTTAGTTCAAAGCCAGTGAATGCCGGGTTGTTGTAATGGTCTGGGGAAGGGCCTAACATTACTTTTATTTTTGCGTTTTCGTTCGCGTTGAATTCAAAATCGCTGGCTGAAATTTTCCTTACCTTTGAAGTTGTGCCAACAACAACTATCCTGCTCCTGTACAATGATTCTGTTTTGCTGCTGCCGTCCTTTAGCTCTAATCTTATCGCGTAAGCGCTTGGCCTTTTTGGCGCTGTCAGTTCAACGTCAATTTCTTTTTCGCTGTTTGCTTCAATCGAATCAATAGCAATTGTTTTTTCTATTGGCTTTGTGAGTTCCTCGTTCTGGCACGCTGTGTCGTCCCATTCGCAGAGTTTTACGAAAAGAGTTTTGTTTGTGGCTTTTTTGCTTGAATTGTTTTTTATGAAAACCTTTCCCTTTACAACTGAATTTGGCTCTGTTGCTGGCCCTATCGGCCCTGTTGCCCCGTTGAATTCTGTTTTTGTCCTTAAAATTTGCAGGTTTGGCCAGTCGTTTCCTGGAATGCAGTTTGCTGTTGCCGCACAGTTTGTTCCGTCATCGACAGTGAATTGCAGGTTGCGCGGTGCGCCAAAAATGTTTGGTATTCCTGTGATGTTGCTTATTTTGTTTTTGAAATATGCGTCAATCCTGTATGCCCCGTTTGCAATGTCTTTCGGCAACGCGTAGGAGAATTTTATTTCTTTTTGCTCTCCCGGGCGCAGGTTTATGCCTGTTATTTTTTGTTCGAAGAAAACATTGTCTGCATCGCTGATTTGTGTTGGCGAATAATATTCTCTGCCCCTGACTATTTCAACAATAACAATCGCTTCTGCCAGCGGCGTTTGTTCGCCGTTGAATGCGAGAATGCTTGCTTTTATTGTTTCTCCCGGCTTGTATTGTTGTTTGTCAAGCGTTATGCCCAAGCCTCCGGCAAGAAACCCTGAAGGCATTGCGCTTGCAGTGGCTATCAATGCCGCGAGCAATATTCCGATTGCCATTGTTTTTGTTTTATAATTCATGTTTTCTTCCTGTTAGTGTAATCCTGCATTGTAAGCGCTGCATATTCCACATTTTCTACGCTGATATTTGTTATGGTGAATTCAATGTTTCCGTTTTGGTCAATGGGCTTGCCCAAATATCTCGCGAAAACAGAATTGCCCTGCAACCATGTTTCAACTTCTCCAGCGGAATCGTTTTCTATTGTTATTTCAGCATTCCTGAAATATCCCTGTTTGTAATCCTTGTTGTTTTCCAATTCTTTTATGCCTGCGTCAAGTTCTCCGAGGTAATATGTTTTTCCTTCTTCAGTTCCAATTGTGTTTGAGTGCGTGCTTCCCATTGCTTTTATTGCCTGTTCTTTTGGTTCTGCCTGTTTTTTCACGTTTCTCATTGCAAAAATGTCATACATTGCCAGCGAGGCGTTTCCCGGATCGTTTATTGCTGCTGTTATTGATTGCAATGATTGCGTTGTGTCAAGGTTGAATTCAATATAGCTGTATTGGCATTTTGAGAAAGCGCCATAGCAATCCTCTGGCCTTGTCTTGCAATTGCTGCCAGTCCAGTTGCAGCCGCTTGCGTCGCATGGCATTGGAATAGAAAAAGTGCCTTTGTCTGTTTGCACTGTTATTTTTGTGTCCGCAATATATGCTATGTTTTTGTCGCTGACGCATGCCTGTGGGTAAATTGAAACGAATCTTGCCCGGCCTGCGCCTTTCGCGTCAACTATCGGCGTTGTGATTGTTCCGTGGAAATCTCCCGGAATGTTTGGCAGTATTATTGCTGTTTGTTTCCAGTTCTGTTCGTTTTTGTCCACAAACTGTGCTTCAAGGTATCTTTCTTTTCCAGTTATTTTTGCGTTCCAGTTGAAGCTTTTTGTTGTGGGAATGTTATAGGGGTCGAATTCCACACTGGCTTTTTCAGAATCTATTTCAATCTTTGGCCTGAAGGAGTTCCGCACGTTTGCCTGGCACTTGTTTTTTATTATAGCGCTGTCGTTTTGCTTTGCGGAGAAATCAAATGTTGTTTTTGAAATCGAATAACAGCTGTTTGGGTCGAATATTGAAACGCTTATTTTTTTCGCGTTTTTGTAGCCAGTGTCCGAGGCAAATCGTGCCTTCAAGAACACTGTGTATTCGCCGGCATAAACTTCGCTTGCTGTTGTTGTTTTTTTGTCTGCAGTAATTGTCACGAGCGCTTCGTCGTTCTGAGCCAAATTTATTGAATCAACGCTTGTTTTTAGTTCTGTTGAAAGCTTCACTTCGATGTTTTCGCTGCAATCTTTTGTTATTATTTTGATTGTTTCCGGTTGTTTCATTGAAAGGCTTATTGCTGCCTTGTCAATGCTGATGCATTCAAAGTTCGGGTCGTAAACTGTTTCCATGACTGGAATCCTTGTGCTCAATGTTCTGTAACCTGGTTTTTCAAAGGCAACTGTCACTGAATTCACTGCCGGCTCTTCTATAATATATTTAAACCTGCTTTCTGCATTCCCAATCCCTGTTGCAATCGGCTGTGCAGCATTATCTTTGAGTATGCGGTAAACAACGCTTTTTACTGGCAATTGCGTGTTTGCATCAATTATTTGCGCGCTGATTTCCTGGTTTGGCACTCTTGGATCAAGGTTTTTTGGCAATCCCATGGCAACAAGGCTGCCGTCTGCTGTCACTGAAAAAAAAAGGGAAATATTGTTGTCTGCCGAAGCGGGGATTGTTTGCAGTTTTAATTCAATTTCAGTGAATTTTGCTTCTGTTGCAGTGTGCGTTTGGATTGGCGCGCCTGTTTTTTCAGTTAGCGCATTGAAAGTGAATGCAGCGATTTCCGTTGCCCAAGCGCCAGCATTGTTTCCGCCAAATGCAATGACTCCATTGGGATTTTTGTTTTCCGCTGTCAGTTTTGTTTCATAATCAGTGTTTTTTGTATTGATTATTGAATACAATAAATTGTAGTCCGCGTTCAGCAGCAATTGTTTTGCGCTTGTTTTTGAAAAATTGTCAAGTTCTTCAATCTCGTTTCCCTTTTGGAGTATTATGCTCCAGAGGAAATTCGGGCAATCATCCTCGCACACTTTATCGCCTATTTTGAATGATTTCACGAATTCGTTTGTTTCAAACTGAGTGGAATTGACGTTTGCCATTGCCTTGTAATAAAAGCGGATTTCTGTTCCTTTTTTCAGGTTTGGTTCAATAAAAACAATGGCTATTTCTTCCAAAACCCCTTGTGTTTCCGTTGTCTGCCATTCAGTGTTTGCGAGTTTTGCGCCTTTTGTTGCGTCAGAACAATCGCTTGGATTGGAAAAAACATTTGCGATGTCAAAACAGTTTGAAAGAATGGAGTTTCCCTGCGGGCTTGCTTCCGCGCCAAGAATTTTTATCGAATAGTTTGTGTCAAGAATTTTTTTTTGTTCGTTTTTTCCGACCCTGAAATGTTCTTTCAGCCCCTGGTATAAAGCGTCTTTTGCCAGTATTATTTCGAAGCGCAGGAAATATTTTGTTCCAGCGCTTTCGGATTTCAATATTGTTTCTTTTTTTGTCAGTGCGCTGTCCTTGTAGAATCCCTTGAACCGCAAAGCGATTTCTTTTTCGTTTGCCACCGCACTATTTTCAATCAGCCGCGCCTCTATTTTCTGCGTTGATTTTGGCATTATTGCGCGCGCGCTCGATTTGTACGCCAAAAAACCGTCTTTTTTAACTTTGAAATAAACAATTTTGTCTGACTTTATCGGATTTGATTTTATTTTTCCGCTTGCATTGGTCTTTCCAGAATCCAGAATGCTTCCGTTTGATTCGTCAATGAAAGAAACATTCGCGTCCTTCAATGCAGTGCCAGTGGAATCCAGCACTGTTATTTCAAAGTCTCCTGTCTGGATTACCAGCACTATGCTTAATTCTATTGTTTGCCCCAACAACAAGGATTTTTCCGTGCTATTGCCGTCGCTGTCGCCTTTTTTTGCTTTTGCAAAGTATGTTCCTGTTGGCAGGTTTGCAAAAGTCGTGTTGCCGTCGTTGTTTGTCAGTTTTGAAGGATATTTGAACGGAATCCAGTCATACGCTTTGTTGTACAGCAGCACTTCCGCATCAGCAACTGCTTTTTTTGAATCATAATCAGTTACGCTTGCATTCGCCGTGCCAAAATTGCTTTTGTCATCCTTTGTCTTTTCCAATTCTATTTCCTGTTCGCTGGAATCATTTTGTTCTTTCAGGTCGGCAAAGACTATTTTTGAAACATAGCTCGGGTGCTGAACCAACAGCGAATAATTTTTTCCGTCTTCAACTATTTTTTCAAATGTTCCGTTTGCTTCAGCGTATGCCTGCAGCAAAAAATCCTTTTCTGCAAAAACAGTAAGTTCTGCGTTGTTTATTGGCTCTTTTGTTTCAGCATCAATGACTTTAATCAAAATCTTTTTTCCGTCGATTGTGTCTGGCAAAACTATTTTTACGTCAACTGTTTCAGACGCTCCCACCAGCACGCCTTCCTTTTTCTTGAACCTTCCGTCATCATGCAGCGCAGTAATTTTGTACGTGCCGGGCTTCACGTTTTCAAATAAGGCTGTTCCGCTGGCATCGCTTGCTGCTTCGTCTTTTTTTGTTCCATCCTCGTCCAGCAGGCGCAATTGCACTCCGCTGAGCGCGTTCCCGCTTTCTTCTTTCACTGTCACGCGAATTTTTCCGCTTGTGTCAAGCTTTTCCATTTTGATATAGTTTATTTCCTGCGATAGCGCAACATTTGATTTTTTGTTGTATCCTGAAATTGAAACGCTCGCATACATTGTTCCGCATGCTTCGCTATAATCTGCATCCAGTTCGCTCGTGCTTGTTGCCGCGCTTGCCGGCGCAATGGCTTTTGCAGAGCAGCTGAAGCTCACTGCAGCTGTTTTGTTTGTTATTTTTTCGCTTGTTTCAGCATCCAATATTATTATTTTCTTTTTTCCCTTGAACTGCGCTATTGTTTTCAGCAGCCAAATTTCAGTCACTTGTTTTGCGTTCAGTTCCACTGTTTCGTCAAATTTTTTGTAACCGTTTTTTTCAATGATTATGCGCGCGCTCTTTTTTTCCGCGCCAAGGTCAAAATTTGCAGTGCCTGTTTCGTTTGTTGTAAGTTCTATTTCCCCGGAATCAAATTGCACAAACACTGTTGTGTCAGGCAGCACTGCGTTCTGGTCTGCGCTCAGCACTTTTATTGTTCCAGACATTGCGGCCGGCTGCGCGAAAAAGAAAATTGCAAGGATTGCAAGGAACAATATCAGCCAGACAAGCATTGAAGGGAACACTTTGTCAACAGGGTCTATTATCTTGTAAACCGGGACTTTTTCGTTTATTTTGTCAAGCAGCGCATAATATTTGTCTTCTATAAAAAAATAAACCTGTTTCAGCGACTGCAACAAATTCAAAGCAACACCCCTGGCAAAAAACACTATCTAATTATATTTTTTAGTTTATAAAGAAATGCCTTTTTTTTGTGCCACAGCCAAGCCTTAAAAAAACCTTCGGGTTAAGATTAATTAATTATTTTTCCGGATTCTTTAACCCCGTTGCCAAGAAGTCTATAACCTGAACTATGTTGGGTTATAGATGAATTGGCACATATCTCTTTTTATTCTTTTTTATCCTAATTTATGTTGTGGAAAAAACAACAATTGTTATCTGGAAAAAGACATCCAAACAAGTTATTGATTTGGCAAAAAAAGAAAACCGCAGCGTTTCAGCACAAATAGATTACATCATTCAAAAATACTTTGAAGTGAAACAATGATGGCATACAAGTTCAGGCTTTATCCTAACAATTTGCAGAAGCAAGTTTTGTTCAAGACGTTTGATTTGTGCAGGTTCACCTACAACCAGCTATTGGAAAAGCTGAACAACAGCAAAAAGATAAATCAGTCAAAAATACAACACTCTATTTTGGAACTGAAAAAACGATTTCCTGAACTGAAAACAGTTCACTCGAAAGCACTGCAATATGAATGCTATCGATTATTCAGCAACCTATGTTCCTTGGCTCAGTTAAAAAAGTATG
>CAYOAS010000007.1:0-19848 GCA_964402015.1 uncultured archaeon
TAGCCAGCGATGGCGGGCTTAGCTTTATGCAGTTGGACCCGCCAAACTATGAACCAGGGCTCGCGGGCAAAATTGCACGCATTGCTGAAGAGAATGGTTTGGATGCTTTTGCAGTTGGCGGCAGTGTTGGCGCGCAGGGAAAAGCCTTGAATGAATGCTTGAAGGGAATAAAGGCAAACAGTTCGCTGCCGAGAATACTTTTTCCTGGTAACATTGCAACCTTGTCAAGGCACGCTAACGCAATTTACTTCATGTCAATGCTTAACAGCAACGACCCTTACTGGATTACTGGCGCACAGATTGGCTCTGCACTGACAGTAAAACAATTAGGCTTGGAGGTTATTCCAACCTCTTACATTATTGTTGAGCCTGGCGAAGCAGTTGGCTATATGGGCCGCGCACAGTTAATCCCAAGAAACAAGCCCTATCTTGCAGCGCTGACTGCACTTGCAGGGCAATTCATGGGCAGCAAACTAGTAATTCTTGAATCTGGCGGCGGCGCTCCAGCGCCTGCACCCACAGCAATGGTTGCAGCAACAAAAAAAATGATTGACATTCCACTGCTTGTTGCCGGCGGCGTAAAAACACCAAAATTGGCTTTTGAAACAATCAAGGCAGGCGCTGACATTATTCACGTTGGCACTGCTTTTGAACAATGCAAAGGAAACCTGGCAGAATTAGGCAAGCGCTTCAAAGAAATAACAAACGCAGTAAAAAAAGCAGGAAAAGAAAAGCAAAGCTGAAGCGCGCCCCGCGCACGGCTGTTAGTTTGACAAAGCAAAAAAACTTTTGTTAAGGGACTCTGATTGGAAAAAAAACATTTCTAACAGCAATTTACCATTCAGTTATTTTTGCGCCAGGTATTCTTGCAAAATGCTTTTTGTTTCTTGTCAATATTGTTTGGTTGTGCCTTATTGCGATTGCCGCAATCAGGGAATCCATGTCGCCGATTTGCTCGCCGCATTTTGAAAGCCTTGCAATAATGTTTCCAGCTTTTTTTGCGGCTAACAAATCAAAATCCAACAGTTGCATTGTTGAAAGCAATTCCTCAACTTTTGCTTCAGCATCAGCACTTTTGGAGTATGCCGCGCCTTGGAAGAGTTCAGTTGCAGTTATCGGAGTAAAGCAAAGCTCTTCATTCCCTGCTATTAAGATTTTCATTTTGTCTATTGCGGCTTCATTGCGGCGCAAAAAAGCTATCAAAAAATCGCTTTCAAGGCAAACCATCAAATGCACGCCCTTTTAATCTTAAATTTTTTCCTTCCGGAATAAGCTTTTTCAAGCCCTTCAGCAAAATCCTTTTCCGGCGCCCAGTTTGCCAGAACATCCAAAGGGGTTTTCTTGGGCTTGCTATAGAGCCCAATTATTACCTCGCTGAAGGAACGGCCGTTTTTGCGGGATTTCAATTCCACGTATACGCGGTCGGAAACCGCAATAAGCTTGCTCACGTATATATATACATTTATATTAATATAAAAAACTTTCTTTTTTACGCTGCGTTTTTCAGCGCTTCAATTGTTTCTTTTACTGCAATCTGCAGTGGTGTTTTTGCTTGCCAGCCGTAAGCATGGATTTTTGTCAAATCATATTCCCTGTTTCGTAACAGGCGTTCAATGTGTTCTTTTGAGAAAAAGAATTTTTTTCCCCGCAAAGCATAAAACAATCCGTAAATTAGCGCGATTGCTTTTCCAAGCCATATTGGAACTGTTTTTATTTCTCCGTTTGTGCCTAATTCTTTTGCAATCAGTTCAGCAAGCTCTTTGAGCGTTGGCGCTTCTTCTCCCGCAACAATGAATGTTTCCTGTTCCGTTTGCTCGCGTTCCAAAACAAAGATTATTGCGGAAACCAAATCTTTGTAGTAAATTGTTTGCCATTTGTTTTTTCCCTCTCCAATCAATGGAAAGCCCTTTTCTATCAAGCGAAAAATGTTTTTCCAGTACTTGTTTGGCCCAAGCACTAACGCAGAGCGTAATATTGTTATGGCGATTGCTTCTTGTGATTGCAGAACAAGCTTTTCTGCTTCTGCTTTGCTTTGCTCGTAATTTGTTGTTGGGGCAATTTCTGTTTCTTCGTTTGCTTTGCCTTCAATGTTTTTCATTACTCCTGTTGTGGAAAGAAAAACCATTTTTGGCACTCGCGCTTGAATTGCTGCTTCCAACAAGTTTTTTGTGCCCAGCACGTTTGTTTCAAACAATTTTTGTTTTCCCGCGCTTTCTTCTAGCAAGGCAGCCAAATGCACTATTGCATGAATTCCTTTTACTGCCTCTGCACAATCTTTTTTGTCCAGCAAATTGTTTCCAAGCGCTAAGTCAAATTCCCTTGTTTCAATGCCTTTTTCCTTTAAGCGCCCGCACAATTCGCTGCCAATCATTCCCCTGCTGCCAGTAACCAAAACCCGCACTTTAACACCGCATTGCCATATATCAACTAACTAATATGAAGGTGTTGCCCAAATAAATATTTGCCTGAACAATAATAATTAGATATGGACCAAACGAAACCAGCAAGGCTTGTTGGCACAAGAATTTGCCTGGCCTCAACAAAAGCCAATTTGGCAGATTCAAATACTATCAAATGGCTGAAAGAAAATGGGATAACAAAAGTTTTTTGTCTTTTTCCTTTGACGCCACAGCAATTTTCAGATATGGGAAAAAATTTTAAAGATGTTTACAGTACAATGCAAGGTTTATACAAAGAATTGGGGATTGACCCAAATTTTGCAATAGAATTAACAAAAGCAGGTATTCAAGTTAGTTCGCTTGCAAGAAACCCTTATAAATTAAGGGATTATACTTCTTTCCTTAAAGAAGCCCTGGACACAAGAGGCAGTTTCGTTATCCAATGTTTTGGTGGCCAGCATGCAAGCGCAGCGTATGCAATGTATTATTTGGCAAAAGCAACGCCTTATTCATTAAGGGAAATAAGGGATATTTTTGTAAAATCTGGCAGGGCAAAAGACATTGCCAGGATAGAAGAAATGCTAGCTGACAAAAAAATTTACGTTAACCGGATTGTTGAAAGAAAAATGAAGCTTATTGAACAAGCAAGGTTAAAATTGCTGGCAAGGCAGCAAAAAAAGAAAAGAATGCCAAGCAGAAAAAGAAAATAACTGCCCGTTAAAGTCCTTGCCGTTTAATAAACATTTTCTTGTCCTAATTCTTGCATGGCTGAATTTGTTGAAATTGACGCGCGTGCTGGCGGGCAGGTTTTTCGCACAGCAATCGGCTTGAGCGCTTTATTGCAAAAACCGGTTCATTTGTCAAATATCAGAGCAAACAGGCCGAATCCCGGCTTGCAGGCACAGCATTTGACTGCCTTGCAGACAGTTGCAAAATTGTGCAATGCAGAATTGAATGGTGCAAAGAAAAAAAGCACTGAATTGTTTTTTTTGCCGCACAATGTTGTTGGCGGTGCTTTTGCCGCAAATATTGGAACAGCAGGCAGCAGTCCTTTGGTTTTGCAGTCAGCTGTTTTTCCCGCACTCTTGAAGGAAACTCACTTGCGCATTATTGGCGGAACAAACGTTCCATTCAGCCCGCCGATAGAATTCTTGCAAGAATCATTGTTTCCACAATTGAAAAAAACGGGCTGCGCTTTCGAGGCAACAATTAATTCCCGCGGTTTTTTTCCCAAGGGCAATGGCACTGTTTCTTTTTCTGGCAAGCCGGCAAAATTGCCATTAAAACCTGTTAACCTGACGGAGCTTGGCAGCCTTGAGTTCATAAAGATTTTTTCCTGCTCTGCCTCTTTGCCAAAAGAGGTTGCATTCAATCAATCCCGCGCTGCAAAAAAAGAACTGGAAAAATTGAATGTTGATTTTGTTGAAGCAATTGATTGCAAGGAAAAAAGCGATTCTGTTGGCAGCAGCATTTCGCTTTTCGCGCATTTTTCTTCCGGCATTGTTGTTTCCGCTTCCGCTCTTGGAGCAAAGGGCAAGCCCGCACAGAGTGTCGGAAAAGAGGCAGCGGAAAAATTATTGAAAGAATTGTCTTTCCAAAAACCCGTTGATTGCCATTTGTCAGACCAGCTTGTTCCATTCATGGCGCTTGCTGAAGGCTATTCCACAATAGAATGCACGCAACTTACACCACACGCATTAAACAACATAATGGTCTGCGAAAAACTGTTAGACTGCAAGTTCGAAGCCAAAGGAAATTTGAACGAGCCAGCGGAAATATTCGTGCAGGGCATTGGGTTCAAAGCCTGAGGAACAATTTTTTTAACATTATTATACTCGGGCCAAAAAAGTGGTTTTGGCACTGTTATAATAGTGGAATTTAAGCGTTTGCTTACTGGGAACTTTGTGTAAAAAGTGTTTAAAAATGCAGACTTTTTACACACGGAGCAGACTATTTACACAGTCAAATATTTGTTTTTCTGAAGTCTAACTGTATCCAGTAAAACTCATTTTCAATTTTTCTAAATACTGCAAAATTGGCTATCTTTTTGTGTTTTGAAAACTCTCTTAAAAATTTCAGTTGGCTTGGTATTATGTTGGGTTGCTCACCTGACTTTACATCAACAAACGTTGGACAACATTTTGGGTCGTTATTTTTCCAAATTGTATAATCAAGTAAGCCAGTTGAGCCAAATTCTTTTATTAGTCTTTTTAATTTTCTATTCTTTTTTAGCATTTTTTTGATTGCTTTTCTTCGCCACCCATTTATTTCTTCCCAATAATCACTTATTTTTCCACCGTATTCTGAATAAGTTATTGGATTTGCAATTTCTTTTTTAGTATTAGCCCACCAAAATTTTCTTTGTTTGCACCACTCAATCAAATCGTTCTCGGCTTTTTTTGCGAGCCTGCTAATTTTTCTTCGTTTTCTTGTTGATTTTTTCATTTTTATTCAACTTTTCCTTGCAGTAATTCTTCAACAGTACGCAAGATTATTTCTATTCCGTCTTGATTTTTTGCTCTTGCAGCTTCCTCATAAGCCCCACTTCCAAAAGAACACGCAATTATATACCCTTTGTTTTTCTTTAACCGACGCATTGCTGTTTCAAAATTATCCACAACGTTTCTTCCGATTCCTTCACTTTGTTTTACTTGAATTGGGAAACCGCCAGTTATTTGTGGGGTAAATCCGTCAATTCCCATATCACCACTTTTTCTATCACTAACTTTTCCCAAGAACTTACTGACAACAACCCAGTTTTGGAACTCAAACGGAGCAAGCTTTTGAACATATTTTAAATCCACTTTTCCAGTAATCAAATTAGCGTTAATATGGCATTCTTTTTGCATTCTTTTTTTCATTAATTTGCAAGCGGTTGGGCTAACGTCAATTCCAATCCATTTTCTTTCAAGTTTTTGTGCTTCAACAATAGCAGTTCCACAACCACAAAAAGGGTCTAAAACAACGTCATTTTTATTGCTTGATACTTCAACAATTCTTTCAAGTAATGCCATTGGTTTTTGTGTGGGATAAAACATTTTAATTGGGGGAACCCTGCCAATGGTCCATACGTCATCCATTGGAACTCCTTCAGATTTTTGGTTTAAGGTCTGTGATGGAATTCTTTTTCCTGTTTTTTCATCATAACCTGAAACAATTTTTTCGTTTCCAAAGCGTTTGATTGTAGATTCGGCTCGTTCCATAAACATTTTGTTGAACACCCTTTTGTTGTTATCTGTTTTTGAATAAAATAAAATTGTATCATGATTTCTTTGGAATTGTTTCCACCCAGCAGACCATTTTTTATAATGCCAAATTATTTCATTTCTAAAATTATTTTCACGAAAAATTTCATCCATTAAAATTCTCAAGTGTGCATTGGCGTGCCAATCACAGTGTAAATACATTGAGCCAGTATCTTTCAATACCCTGTGACATTCCCTTAATCGAGGTTCCATCCACCCAATGTAGTGTTCTATTCCACCTTTCCAACGGTCTTGAAAAGCCCTTAATTCAGCACCATCATTCCAAATAACCTCATAATGCCGATTGGAAAAGAACGGTGGGTCGGCGTAAATCAAGTCCACGCTTTTGTCTGGAAACTTGCTTAGAATTTCCAGATTGTCGCCTTCATAAATGGCATTTACTTCCATGCTATTAGTCATGTTTGAACAGCTTTTAAACTTTCTTTTTTTAATTGCCAGCAAACCTCATTTCCTCTGGCTTTTTGGTTAACGGGGCAATGCCTAATTCGTTTGTTTCGTGAATTACTGTAACGATATTGTAACGTAGCACTTTCAACAATTGTTTGTTGTATTTTTTGCTTTTTCTTTGGCTTTTTTTAGCTTGGTTCAAAATTTCAGAGCCTGAGAAAAAATAGTTCAAGCAAATTTGGAAAAATCATTGCCACTAAGCAGCCAAAGAAAAAGAACGGCGCGAACCTTGGCGCATCCCGGTACACCAATACTTCTTTTATTCCGGCTTTTTCGAGCTTTTCAATTTCTGGTTTTCCCAGAACGCCTTTGAATTTCAAGCCCAACAATTTTACTGTTTCTGGTTTTTCGAATTCTGAAGCAAACAATTCGTCTTCTTCAAGTTCGCTGAGTTTTATGCTTTTCAAAAAGAATTCTTTTCGAATCCCTTTTTCAAAAGCCAGGAAAACCAGGCCAAAAAGCAGTGGAATCGCAAGCGCAATGATTGAAAACAGCGAGAGCACGCGCAGCTGGAAAACAAAAAAGAGATACAATAACAAAACCCCGCCAAACAACGCAGCATTCAATATCCCTTTTTTGTTCTCGTTGAAATCAAGGCCTTTTTTTAACAAGTATTTTCCAGCAAAAAAAGCAGTAAAGCAAACCACTGCAATTACTGCGCTCACAAACAGGGCATTCAGCAAAAAGATTCCGTTGCCAAAAAACGGCAAGACCAGTGCAATTCCAGTGAACAATTTTACGTCCCCGCCGCCGATTTTTCCGCCAAAATAAAAAGCATAGCCAAAAACAAAAACAATTATTCCAAGCGCCAAGCCTAACCATTGCTGTTCAAGCAGATTTAACAACACGCCAATAGCAATCAAGGGATAAGTTATTTTGTCAAAAACCATTCCTGTTTTATAGTCGGTGTAGGCAGATATTGCGCTTGCAATCAGGACAATTGCCTGCCTCAACAATAACAAATCCATGCATTTTCCCTTTTTTTTTAATTATAATTTGTCATAGTTCTTTTATGAAGAAATCGCCTTCTTTTATATAATGTAATTCATTTGCCACTGCTTCATACAATTTTTTTATATTTTTCCTTATCTTTTCTTTTGTTTGTTCGTTTGTTGCGGGATTATAAATTTCATCTCGTATGGCTGGATTTTTATACCAGTAAGTGGTTGTTGGGTCTCTTATTTTCACTTGCCTAAAGCCACTTTTTTTAGCGTGTCTTTCTATTGTTTCAACCAGATAGCTTGCCCATTGTTGCCCGTGCATTTTCCTGAACCTGTCAAGATCTGCTTCGATTTTGTGTTTAAGGTCATATCCGCCTTGCATTAATTCAATAACAATCGCTCTTTTTTCAAAACCAAGCATTATCCGTGCTATTTCCGGTCGTGCTATAGCATCAAGCTCTTTTTTGAACTTTTTTTCCATGCCAAAGGCAGGGTTTGCTTTTCCAAGAAGTTCTTTTTTCAGCACAACTTTCACGCGCGGTCCAACAAGCCTATAATCTATTTCAATGTTGAATCTGCTGCGTTTTTTTCCAGCGAGGACTATTTTTGGAAAGCTTGTTATGAAAAGTTTTCCGTAGCGCCTTAATTCTCGCCGTTCCATTAGCCTCATTAGCTCAAACTTTGGCAGTCGCCATCGAATTGCCGCCTTTGCTCTGCGGAGCCACAGTATCTTTGCCATAACTATCTTTCATCACAATGCAATCAGTATTGTTCCTATTACTATTGCTATTGCGCCAATTATTGTTTTCAAATCAATTTTTTCCCCGAGGAAAATAAACGCGAGGACTATTGCGAACAATACGCTTGTCCTGTCAATTGGAGCAACTTTTGAAACATCCCCGATTTTCAGCGCGTAAAAATACGCCAGCCAAGAAAGAGCTCCGAATATGCCGGTCAGCGCAATGAAAACCCAGTTTTTTGCCTCTATCCCCTGCAGGTTGGTTTTGTTCAATGCAATTGCAAAACCAACAGTGAATAACGCCATTATTACTGCGCGCGCTGCAGTTGCTGTCGTGCTGTCAATTCCCTGCAACCCCATTTTTCCAAAAAACGCCACTAGCGCGGCAAAAACAGCGCTCAACAATGCAAAAAACAGCCATTCCAACAACAATCACCCAATGAAAAACAATGCTTTTATTTTTTTGTTTCAATTCTAACAATTGTCCAATTTTTTCTATCGATTTTAAAACCAATTTCGAATGATTTTCCAAGAACGGTTTTGAATTTAGTGGTAATAATAAGCGGTTCGCCGCGTTCAATTCTTTTTTTTCTGAGTTCTGGCAATATTTTTTTAGCAATATCAGTTAGGCTGCTGCTGAGCAAGGGAAACCCCTGTTCTGAATAGCATTTTTCACATTCTGATTTTAATAAATCATAAAATTTTGGATTTGATGGGCATGCTTTTTTGAAAGCAATTCTCAAAATGCTATCCAAGATTACTGACCCGTCACGTCTTGCAGTTGCTATCCTATAAACTCTTCCTTTTTCTGTCGGGGAAACGTGCCCAAGTTCCCCAATAAAGTAAAAAAAATTGCTTAACCAAAAATCACTCTCTTTTTGTGCAAGTTTTTTAGCCAAACTGGGCCTGCCGATTACCTCCCCTATCATTTTGTTGCGCATTTTGATTGAAGCCTTGCCAACCATTCCTGTTATCCCCCCCTCTTCCCCCAAACGAGGTCTGGCATATCTGCCTTCCACGTGTGGTAGCATAAGGTCTGTTAGATCTTCAAGAAGTTCTGTGGTAACTGCCCTTCTTTTAAATGCCCTAAAAACACGTTGTCTGCTGAATTTTCGCGTTTTAACCGTCTCCTGCGTTTTTCTTTACATAGATATTATGCGACAACTGTAACCACAGTTTTGGCTTGCCACAGAATATTTTATTGGTTCATGATATTTTAAGCTTGTGTATTTCCTGTCCCTTTTGGCTTTTTCTGCGGCCTTTTTTCACCATGCATATTTTTTTTTCTTTTTCTTTGCGAACATTTGTTGCAATTTTTGCATGTCTAATCCGCCTTTTGCAATTTTTTCCTCGTCAAGGTTTTTTAGTTGCTTGAAGGCTTTTTTCATGCGCTTAAAATTCTTCAATAGCTCGCGCACGTTTTCCTGTGTTTTTCCACTGCCTTTTGCAATGCGCGCTATCCTGCTGCTGTTTATTGTTTCCGGGTCAATTTTTTCTTTTTTTGTCATGCTTTCCATTATTACCTTGAACGAATCAAGTTTTTCTTCCCCCACTTCAGCGATTTCTTTTGGCAATTGTTGTTTCATTCCCATCATGTCCAATACTTTTCCCAAAGGGCCGATTTTTCTTGCTGCCTTTAATTGCTCGAAAAAAGTTTGCAGAGTGAATTCGCCTTTTATTAATTCTTCCAAATTCATTGGCTCTTCTTCGTATGCTTCTTTTGCTTTTTCCAATAATGCTTGCAGGTCTCCATAACCCATTATTCTGCTCAAATATCTAGTGGAATCAAATGCCTGCAAGTCATCAATGTGCTCGCCAGTGCCAATGAAATAGACCGGGCTTTTTGTTGCATTGCATGCAGCGAGCGCTCCGCCGCCCTTTGCACTGCCGTCCATGCGCGTTATTATTACTCCATTGACCCCGACAGCATCGTGGAATGCTGTTGCCTGTTTTTTTGCAACCTGTCCGATGTCAGCTCCTAAAACCAGCCATTTTTGTTCGGGCTGGAATGCAGAATTTATTTCTTTTATTTCTTTTTCCAGTTCCTTGTCCAGTGCGTTTCTTCCGGCGCTGTCGCAAATCAGCAGGCCAAATTCTTTTGCCTGTTTCAATGCTTCTGCAACTGTTTTTCCGGCATTTTTTTCCTTCGGATTGCCAAACAAGGGCACTTTTATTTTTTCGCAAATCTGCTTCAATTGTTCAAATGCGGCCGGCCGAAAAGTGTCAGCACAAATAATCCCAACCTTTAAACCACGCTTTTGGTAATAGTGCGCGAGCTTTCCACAGGTTGTTGTATTGTGGATTATTGTTTGGTCTGCGACAAAATTATGATAGTTTTCAACCGTCAAATCATAAACAAATTCAGTGTTTTCGGCTATTTCTAATTTTTTGATTTTTATCCACGCAATATCTGATTCAGAAAGCATTTTCAGGAATTGAATATTTTTCAGGTCAAATTTTTCGTTTTTTTCAAGCAAAGATTTTCCCTTTTCTGTTATTTGAATTAATCCGTTATTAGTTTCAATCAAACCGATTTCTTTAAGCCTGTAAACGGAAGCGTTTGTCCAACCGCGAGGTTCGCCTATTTGCATTATTAATTGTTGCGGGGTCTTTGGTTCAATGACTGCTTTCAATAGCTGGTTGTTTTTGTTTTTTGTTTTATCCAATGCATTCAAGAATTTTCTCAGTGAGTTTCTTGAAATAAGCCCTTCATTTTCATAGGTTCCATATGATGTTACATATTTTTCTATTTCTCCTTTTGTTGCACCGTAAAATTCTCTGGCTGTTTTTAGTGCGTTTCCTACTGGGAGCATTTCTTGCTTTCCAAGGCGTTGTGTTTTTCCAATTTGTTCGCATTGTTCAAGCCTGTTTTTCTTAAACGGCAATATTGAGCCTATTTCTTTTGCAAAAGTTTCAGTGTCCTTTGCCCTGATGGTAAGACGGTAATATTCTTTTTCTTTGATTTTCTTTTTACTAAAACTTGGCACAAAACCAAAATCTAAAAATAGTACCCGCAATCCATCTGCAAACCGCTTGCTTGCAGTGCAAAATTCCATAATGCGTGTTTTATTTGCAACATATCCGTCACAGTCAAAGTATGCTTGGAGGAATGCTCTTTTTGCATCCTTGCTTGCGGTCATTATTGCTTTTGGTATAAATATTTTGTCACTTTTCTTGTTGATTGGTATTTCAAGAGTTTCATTAAGGAGCTTTACAATATTTGTTGAGCAAAAAACAATCCTGAAAAGGTTTTTGCGGCGTTTGTCTCGCGTCCTTGCTGGTTTAACTCCAAAAAGCCTTGTTCCAAGAAGGCTGACTCTTTCAAGTATTTCATTTTTTTCATTGCATACTTCCAAGTATCTTTTTCTCATGTGCCCGTCAGCATAGAAATAACCCAAAAATTCGCACAATTCTTTGTTGGCATTTAGAGGCAGTGTTATCATTCTTCCGTGGCTTTTTTCAGCCATTGCCATAACAGGACATTCCGTTTTCAGTTCAAGTCCCATCTTTTCAAGTTTTCTGAACAATGAAACAAATATTTTTCCTTGTTTTAAATAACCGCAAAAAGTACAGAAACCGTAATTTTCGCCTGACTGCCTGAAAAATTCAGCAAGCGTTCCAAACCTTTTTTTGATAAAATCTTTGGTTCTTTGGGCCAAAAACCCATTTGATATGATCCAATGGTTTCCCAAACTGTCAAGAAAGAGTTTCTCAAGCAAGTGATTGTTTTCAATTTCTATTTTCCGTGGGGTGGCAACAAATTGCCCGAGTTTCAGTTCGCAAGCAAGCGTTTTTTTTATTTCCCCGTTTTCCAAAACAAAAAAAGGGTGTTCGGGGGTAACTGTTATCGAATGATTATTTCCGTTATCCAATTGCGCCTTTATTAAAGGATTTGTTTTTCTGAGTTTCCAGATGTGTGTGGCATTTCCTGCAACAATTTTCAGGTTTGAAGGGTCAAACGAAAATACTTTTATTGGTTTTTTCAGTTCCTTGACAAAGCCATCTTCCAAGCATAATTTTTCTTCCTTTTGCGCGCTATACAAATCTTCAATCCTTTTGGTTTCCCCGTTTTCCAGTGGGACAATAGTACTTGGGTGAACGCACTTGCCAAAACCAAACAATCCGGCTAACAAAATTTTCTTCGGGTTTTCAGGTACTTTTGCTGTTGTTCCCCCCAACAATTCTGCGAGCGCGTCATAAGTTGTTTTGATTATGTGCTCGCGCCTGTTAATGCTTTCGGGCAGTTCTTTAAATGCTTCTGTTTCGATTTTTTTGCTTAAATCAAAAACTAGTTGTATTTCCACATCTGCTGCAATCAGCGCTCGCTGTAGCTCTTTTATTACCTCTTTTACTGTTTCCTTGTCAGCGCCGCTCGTCCTTAGCTGTTCAAGCGCTTTCCTTAAAGATTCGCCAAAACCCATTTTTTATCAGTAATACTTGGATTTGAAAAAGAATTAAAATAGGCGCTTAGCCTGCGCCTCCCCCACCGCCGCCACCTCCTCCCCCGCCTCCGCCGCCAAAACCGCCACCACCGGAAGTGCCGGAAGCGCTGGAGAAAGCGGAACTGAAAGCACTGGTCATTGTGCCGGTCATTGAGCCAAAGCTGGCTGCGGAAAACCCAGCATAGCTTGCGGGAGTAAAAATTGTTCCGCGGTATTCCCCGCGGAAGTTCTTGAATGCTTCGCCCATTGCTTTTTGCACTTTGTCTGCAACGCCTAGCGGGATTGCATAAACCAAATATTTTTCCCACAACACAATTGATTCCGGCGGAACTGTTTTCAATGAACTGAAATCTTCCAAAAATTTTTTTAACCGCATCCATTTGATGTAATGCTCTGCCCCTGTTTGGGAACGGTTTGGCAAAGCGTTCGGGAATAAAAAATAAAGCAGGATTCCTTCACCCGACAGCAGGAATGATGCGATTGGCTGGAAGAAAAGCGAAACAATTGCAAGTGCTGCAGTTCCTATAGCGAATGGCAGGATTCCGTTTTTGCTGGAAAAAAAGCCCAGTTCTTCTGCTTCCGTTTGCACTTGCTCTTGCCATGCTTTTGCAAAAATTTGGGAGTCGTATCTTTCAGCCAATAAAAATTCGTGCAATTCTGTCAGCGTTAGCTTGTCTGGCGTTGCATCCAAAACTTTTTTCTTTAGAATAAATCCTTCACGCCTGTATTTTGCTGCATCGCAGATTTTGTCAAGCAACCTCGTCTCGCTTTGTGCAATTCCTGTGTAGTCCCTGTTTTTGATTATTATTTCGTATTCGTCTTGTTTGATTATCCCTAAAAATTTTGGTTTTTTGATTCTGTTCAATTGCAGTTTCTCCAAAAGGCACAAATGTAGCAATTCGCCGACCATTTGGTCAAGGCTTGGCCTTCGCGTGTGCTGGTTTACCAGCGCGCTGACAATTGCAGGGCTGTAGTCTGCGGGCGGTTCCCTTTCATAAACCGACGGAATTTCTGTTTTTGGTTCTCTGCCAAAAAGATACCATATTGCAAAAAACAAGCCTGCTTCCAAAACCAAAATTAGAACAATGCCGCTAATGCTTGGTTGCGAGGAAACAGAATAATTTTTTTCTTCAGCCTCGATTTTTTGCAATCCTGCAATGTTTTTGACTATTGCAAACTGTGTGCTTTCCAGCAATTGCCTTGGAAACGCGATTCTTATTTCAACCCATTGTTCCGCTGGAATATTGAATGCTTGGAAAATCAGTTTTTTGTTTTCGAGCAAGCCGATTTTTCCGTTCAATTCCGGATGGCCCCAGCCATAGATTTCATTTGCGTCATTCACTGCCGCGGGCAATTCTATTTCTCCGTATAATTCTTGCAAGGGTTTTTCCCAGTCATTGCCCCAGACTTTCCAATAAAACTCCGCAACATCATTGTATGCAGTAATCGCATTGGATAATTCATAATTGATTTCAAAAATTTTTTTTTCGTTTGAAGCAGAATAATACCATTTTATTCTCATGTCATTGTCGTTGCCGAACACCTCTGTTTTCAGTTGTATTGGCGTGCCGTTTGTAATGTCAAAAACAGTTATTTTGTCAATTTTCCATGTTCCGTTTGGAATGTCGCGGTAGGCAAAACTGAAATTGTCGTGAAAATCAAAGGTTATTTTTTCTTTTGCTTTAATAAGCGAATCCGGAAAAATTTTGTAATTCAATTCGGCTTTTTCCAGATAATATTCTTTTGCGCTTGCACTAACAGCAAAACAGAGAACAAGCAATAATAACAATAATTTCTTGCAGTCCATTACTTATTTTTTGTGCAATCTTGTTATTATTCTTTTTCAGATTATTTTGTTCAAAACAAAATCCGGCTCAAATGCTTCAAGGTTTTTGTATTCTTGCCCAGTTCCCACAAACAGTATGGGTTTTTTTAGCTTGTATAACAGGGAAATGGTTGTTCCGCCTTTTGGGTCGCAATCAATTTTTGTCAGGATAAAACCGTCAATGCCGATTGCTTTGTTGAATTCGCTTGCCTGTTGCAGCAAGGCCTGTCCAGTAAGCGATTCGCCAACATAAATCTTCAAATCTGGCTTTGCAACGCGCACTATTTTTTTTATTTCTTCCATGAGATTTTTGTTTGTTTCCTGCCTTCCGGCACTGTCAATGAAGACAAAATCATTCTTTCCGGATTCAGCAGCTCTTGCTGCGTCGAAGGCAACGGCAGCAGGGTCTGCTCCGTATTTGTGCTTTACTACGCGCACTTTCAGTTTCTCAGCATGCTTTTCCAATTGCTCAATGGAAGCAGCGCGAAAGGTGTCTGCTGCTGCCCACACAACGCTTTTTCCTTTTTGTTGCATGAAAAAAGTAAGTTTTGCGATCGTCGTTGTTTTGCCAGCCCCGTTCGGACCCAAAAAAAGCAGTATGAACGGTTTCTTTTTTGCAGCGAGCGAAAGCAAATCGGTTTTTTCAACATTCATTATTTTTTTCAAAACCTTTTTTATTTCTTCCCTTACAAAATCGTTAAGGTTTTTTCCGGTTGGAATATTTTTTCCGACAAGCTCTTTTTTTATTTCCGCTGAAATCTCCTGTGCTGTCGCTTGCTCCACGTCGGATTCGAGCAGTGACAATTCCAGTTCGAAAACCAGTTCTTCCAAATCGCTTTCTTTTAATTCAACAAAGCCCTTGAAAACAGATTTTATTTTTTCTGTTACTCCGACATTTGCTTTCAGTTCGCGCTTTTTTTCTTCAGTTGCAGTGGGTGTTTTTGCGGGTTTTTGTTCTTCAATTTTTATGGTTCTTTTTTCCCCAGTCTTTTCGTCTGCTTCTTTCAGTTCCTTTTCAATTTTTATTTCTTTTTCAGTCAACTCCAGTAGTTCTGCCGCAATTTTTGTTTTTGGGGGTTCTTCGGCAATCATTTTTGGAATTTTTTCTTCTTTTATGGAATCTTGCACTGGTTGCGGTTGCACGGTTTCTTTTTTTTCTATTGTTGCCTTGAGTTTTTCCGCAAAGGAAGATAGTTTTTTCTTCAGCAATTCGAACAATTTACCGCCTAAAGAAATAGCTTGCTATTATAATTAAATTGAATTAGTTCAAGCCTGTTTTTTTTGCAGTTCTCTTTTTTTTTGTTCAATCGAGCGCAGCATTGCGCCAATGCTGTTCAGGTTTGAGGCAATTTTTTCGAGTTCTTTCTGCATTTCTTCGATTGCTTTTTGTGTTTCCTGCTTTTTTTCCACCAAATTCTTCAATGCCTCTTCTATGGTAACGTTTACCACAACGCTTCCTGCCAAGCTGTTTTTTGCTGTTGAATTGTTTTCCAGCGAAGCGTCAATAAAGATTCCAGCGCCCAATGGAACAACTATTTTTTCGTTTTCTTTGGATTTTTTTATCGCATTCAGCGCGTCTGTTGCCGCGAGTATGTCGCGCAATCTGTTTTCTGCTGCAGCAAGGTTTGCCTGCATTGTATCCATGTTCGCGCGCTCGTTCGCGAAAGCGTTCATCAATTGTTCTTCGGTAAGTTTTATTGTTTTTTGTTCTTCGGCCATTTTCATCACTCACTTTTTTTCTTTTATTTCTGTTATTTGAATGTTTCTTCTTTTAATCCTATTTTGCGAACCAAACAATGTCATTGTGCGCTCTGCCGCGTTGTTTTCGTTGAATGCCATTAATTCTTTTGAAAACTCCTGTTCGCTGTTTTTCAGCAACAGTTTTCCCTGAACAATGAATGTTTTCAGTTCTTTTTTCTTTTCCTTGGTTTTTGCTTTTTCCGCCATATAAATAAGCCCCCTTTTTTTTATTCCCCGCTTAATCCTTCATCAATCCTGAGCAGTTCGTGTTGAGTTGTGCGCAATCCAACAATTGCCGCGCGGTTGTTTGCAACAATGCTGTGCGCAACAAAAGCGTCTCCGTAATTTGCTGTTGTCGCTTTTCCTTTCAACCCAAAAAATTTTTCCAATGCCAATATTTCTTTTTTTGCAGCGCGAGCATGAACAACAAAGCCCCTGTCTGTTGCAACAAGCGCTGCGCCAACAAGGTCGCTGCCGGAAATCCGGGTTTGCTTTAATTCAACTTTCAGGAAAGATTCTATTTCCTTTTTTGTTTCTTTGGAAAGCGTTTTGCTGCAAACGCCTTTTGAATTGTTTATAGCCACCAAGTTTCCCAAAGCGTTCATGTTTGCAATCTTTTTTGCACGTAACCCTGCCTGTTCAAGCTGTTTTATTTCGTGTTCTTCCGCAAGCCCTGAAAGTATTACACCGTGCGAGTTTGCGAGTGCAAGAATGCCAATGAGCGAACTGTTTGCAACATTTGTGTGGATTATTTCTGCGCCAAAAAATTCTTTCAATCCCAAAAGCTCTTTTTTTTGCGCCTGTTTTGGCATTAAAACAAACTTGTCAGTCGCTTTCGCGAACACTCCGACAAAAGGACTGCTTTTTATTGTTGCTTTCCGCAGTTCCATTGATTATTCACTTTCTTTTTATTTCAAGTGCTTCGCTGTATTTTTCCTTTAACTTTTTTTCCTCTTTTTTTTGCTCTTCAATTTTTTCCTGTTCCACGGCTTCTTTCTTTTCTTCTTTTGTTTCGGCTTTCTCTTCTTTCTTTTTTGCGGCTTCTTTTTCCTCTTTCTTTTTCTTTTCCGCCTTTTTTTCTTCCAGGTATGCCTTTATTCCCTTGCTGTCCTTCAAAAATACTCTTGCTTTTTTTCCTTCGATCAAAACGCTTATTTCAATCTTGTTCGGAATGTTCCTGATTCCGCGGGCCCAAACTGCCTCATTGGTATCTTTTGCAATCAGCACTTCTTTTACAGGAATGCGCGTGTGCTTTGTAACAAACCTGCGGATAAATGTCATTGCGCGCTTTGCCCTTTTCTTTGGCGGAAAGCGCTTCACTGGGTTCAAGGAAAACTTGTAGTCCCTTGTTTCCTCTTTTGTTTCTGTTTTTTTTTCCTTTTCAGCCATGAACAATCACTTGCCTGTTATTTGTTTTTTTTCCTTCTGCGCTTGTTGGCTTCGCGCTTTTTAGATTTTTCATAATCCTTTCCAAGCGTTGTGCTTCTCCAGTGCCTTTTTGCCTTTGGATTCCAGACTCTTTCTCCCTTTTTTTGCACTACCCAAATCGGAGCGTTGCTTACGCCGCTCGAGCTCTTTTTTCTTATCGCAATCAAAAAATCCTTCAATCCCTTTTCTTTCTTGCTGCTCATGACAATCTTTCCTATTATTCAACGCTTTTTCCTTTTCTTACAATTTTGAATTCGGGTTTTCTTCCGTTCAATCTTTCAAGCAACAATCTCATTTCATTATCCTGGATTTTTCCCGAAAGCTTGCCGTTCTGGAACAAATAAATAATTGCCTGTGCTGCTTTCAAATAAAGCTCTCGGTTGACAATCCGAACATTGCCCAGGCGCGCTTTTGCTTCAGGGTTCATTGCCGTGCGCAAAACGCTTTCCAATTGCGCTTCGGCCTGAACTGCCTGTTCCTCTGCCTTTTTGCGCTCCAAAAGCCTTTGCTTCAATTCCTCCATTTTTTTTTCTTTCAATTCTTCAATGTCTTCTGGCATAAAAATTATTAGTGCTCTTTTTTCTCTTTTTTATGCTCTGGCTTTTTGTGCTCTTTCTGGTCTTTTTTTTCAGCAGCCTTGAAGCCAGGTTCAACGTGCTTTGCAGCCTGTTCTCTCTTGCGCTTCTTCTCGGCTTTTATTTCAACAGCGTGCTTCAATTTATCCTGCCAAACAGCGAACGCGTCCTTTGATTTTGTATTCAAAAACTTTTCTCCTTTTGGCGTAATTTCCCTGCCTTTTGGTTTTGCCTTTCTAATCAAGCAATCCTTTTCCAATTGCTGCAGGCATAATCTGATTATTTTTCCGCTGGCTTTGGAGAAATGATGCGGTTTTACCCCGCGATTTCTTTTTCCGCCGTAATAAGTGCGCAATGACTCTGTTCCAACGGGACCGTCCTTGTAAACGCGATATAAAATTGAAGCGCAGCGCATAAACCACCAGTCTTTTCTCTGTGGTGCTCTTTCTCTGTGCCTTCCGCTCTTTACAAACAGCAACCACTGCGGTTCCTTGTAGTTAGCATTCTTTTGCAATTCCGCGGCAACAGCCTCTATTAGCTCGTTTGCCGGAACATCAAAAACACCCAATTTCAATCCCTCGTTTTTTTTCTTAATTTTATACTGTTAATAATGCCTGCAGGCATGTCCAACTGCGGGTTGGACTTTCGCCAGCCTTAGTAAGGCTGTGCCGGAACATCAAAAACACCCAAAATTTTACCTTTAAACATTGATTGAAAAATTCTGTTTTTGTTGCCTTGCGGCAAATTTGCTCAATCCTTTTGGGAGAGCAAAAACAGTAAAGTAATTCTGAAAAAAAACCTTTAAAAACCAAGCGCATTGCCGCGTTTGCTGATTGCAAACGATTAAATTAAGATTCCAAGCAATTTTTTTCATGTGTCCAATTTTGCATGGCGGAAGAAAACCAGTAAAGGTCAAAGAAATCAAGAGAGGCGAAATACTTGGTAGTGGGGGCGAAAGCATTGTCTTTGAAGCAACCGCCACAGTCAAAAAGAAAGGCAAAACAAGAGCAGTCAAACTTGCGGAAAAGCAATTTTTTGGCTTACCCTCGCCGTTTTGTCCTGACCCCCTCCCCTTTCGTAGTCCATGTAGGCAGTTTAAGATAATGACTGAACTAAAACGCTTTAACAACACAAAAAAGCTTGGCTTGCACATTCTCCCCACAATTAGGTTAACGAAAAGATTTTTGAGGAGATCAACGCTTCTCTTAACTCGCTATAAGAAAGTAACATTGAGGAACATAAGCTCAAAGCAGCACAACGCTGCTTCTACTCAGCAAGAAAAAGAAAAAAAAATTTTGAAGAGCATTGGTTACGACGTGGGAGAAGGCGCATGGAAACTGATCGAAGACCCCATAACAAAAGAACCAACATACTATCTTGCGGATTTTGGGCACATAAGAAAAATTCCAGGCCATTCCAAGCAATAATTCATTTTGGCTTTTTGAAAGCGAACCCGCATTCTTTGCAGTTTATTTGCACTAATTCACCAAATTCTTTCCGTTCGCAATTTTTTCCCTTTACCAAAAAAGCGCCGCATTTTTTGCAAAACCGTTTTTTTAATTCTCTTGGAATTCGCGCGCGGTTGCGCATGCTGATTTTTCGTGCAAGCTCCACATAGCGCCTGCTGCGCTCCGGATGCTTCTTGAACTCTTTTTCTGCGAGCCCAAAAAGAGTTTCAATGCGCTCCAAAGCAATCTGCTCGACAAGATTCTTGTTCGCTTTTTTTGCCATGTCAATCTTCCAGCGCTTCTTCCGTAATAACTTTGATTCCTTCTTTTTTTAACAGCTTTG
The DNA here is from genome assembly GCA_964402015.1 of uncultured archaeon. GTDB lineage: Archaea > Iainarchaeota > Iainarchaeia > Iainarchaeales > JAGVWC01 > CAYOAS01. Next base: position 19,594 of record CAYOAS010000007.1, read on the forward strand.
TTAATTATTCCTTTATTGACGGGCTATGGTCAATCATTGCAATCAAAAACTTTCTTTTTTCAGGGTCATAATCCAATACTACCAAATTAGTTTCGGCAAAATCAAAAAGCACATTTTTTTCCATCAAAACCCTGATTTGCAATCTGTACAATTCTTTTGCTGCCTCTGTTGCATCGTTTGAAATCTGGTCATTAATTTTTTTAAAACTGTAACTCCGCAGCGTTTTAGGGAATATGTTTGCTGATTTTTGCGTTT
>CAYOAS010000008.1:0-19467 GCA_964402015.1 uncultured archaeon
AGAACCAGAAAAAGAGGTTGATTAAGATTGATTAATGCGGGTTTGGCGGAGCGGCCTAACGCACCAGACTTAAAACATTTGTTTGTCTTAAGGGCGCAACTCAAAGACCGTGAGAAATCTGGGCTAAGTGCAAACGCTGGTTCAAATCCAGCAACCCGCAACAAAGCAAAATGCGGTATAATCCCCCTTATACCGCATTTCCTTGAACCAACCAGGTTTATAAGCAGGTATGTATGGGAGTATGTTAGTATGAAACATTTACACATTACTTTAGAAAACAAAGAGTTTGCTGCCTTAAAAAAGAAAAAGAACAAATTAAATTGGCACGATTACATTCTAATTTCAACAGGCGTCATTGATGAAAAACACAGTTAAAGTAAAAATAAAAAGAATCATTGATTTTTCCGTTGCTGGGGAAAAATACCTAATTTTTTCCTTAAACGGCAAAATTTATGAGGCTTTCCACAACGAAGGTCAAGAATTCAAAGTAGATGAAGAAATTAACGCAAAACTATTTCTTATTAACTTCAAAATAAAAAAAGTCATAAAGCAGAGGCAATTTGCTGATTATATCAAATCACATCCTTTAATAGTAAACACTTATAATGTTCAGGGCAAAGTCATTTCAAAAACCTGGCTTGAGGATGGCAATTGGCTTGTTACGATTGACGCTGGAAACGGGTTTATTTTTGAAACGCGCACAGCAGATTCTTTCGGAAAAAAGCTAAAACAAAACAATTATGTTTATGTTGAAGGCAGATTAGACATAAACAAAGCGAGGGATTCGCAATTCAACTTATTTTAACCTATCAGGAGAAGTAACTTTATGGGATGGTCACAATGGATTTCCTAATGCCACTTTTCTTAACAACAATCTTTATTTTGGCTTTTGCCAGCACTGCTTTTGCTTTGCCAAGTTCTTGTTCAACAAATGATTATACATTCGATATTGAAACAATTGATTCAACTTATTTTAACCTATCAGGAGAAGTAACTTTATGGGATGGTCGCAATGGATTTCCTAATATTTCTCGTTGCTTAGAATATGATTTTTTAATTGATGCGACAATAACACAAAACATAACTCCAAAATATTCTGATTCTTGGACAATAACAATATATGATTCACAAAGCAATATTTTATGCCAAAAAACAGGGGCAACACAACTTTCTTGTTCAGGCGGAATAAAAAATGGAAACAAAGCCTTTGTTGTTTTATCAGCTAATAATTTGTCAAATCATGGAGAGTCCGCAAATGGTTATTTGTATAGTGCAAAAAGCTCAGCATATTCTACTCCGACATCACAAACTCAAACTTGTTCTGCTGGCTTCAAATGTGTAAAAGACGGAAAACTTGCAGACTTTGATTATTTGCAAAAGCAATACAAAGATTGTTCTTGGGATAATTCCAGAAACAACATAGTTTATTGCCAATGGGGCTGTGAAAAAGGAAGCACTGAATGCAATCCAGACCCGCAAAGCAATATTTCAACACCAAATTGTTCCACAGGCTATAAATGCAAAGAAGATGGAAGCAAAGGCTACCAAAACGAAAACTGTGCTTGGACAAGCGTAACTGGCTGCCAATATGGTTGCTCAAACGGAGAATGCAAACCAGCTCCAATCATTCCAACACCAACAATTACAAACACGAACTATTACTGCAATGGCAACAATGTTTGGCAAAAAATAACTTATTCAAATGGAACAATAACAAACAATAAATATAGGGAATGCGCTGGATTATGCCAAAACGGAAACTGCATTGAATCGAATGTTCCCCCGACAATAAAAGTGTTATACCAATCGCCAAAAGTTGACGTAGGCTATTTGGCAAGCTTCAAGTGGAATGTCACCGGGAATTATAGTGAAACAGGAATAGAATTTGGTTATAGATTAAATTATTCCCAAATGGTCAAAAAAGTTGCAACAAAAAATTCAAATAATACCTATGTTGCGCTTTTGTCAGCAACAAAAGGAAATTATTATCTTTTTGTCCGAGCATACGCGGCTTACAATGGAAAAAAAGTTTATAGTGAAACACGGAGAATCGAAATTCAAAAACCAGTCATTCACAACATATTGACGGATAGTTTGAGCAAATGGCAAACACAAATCAAGCAAACATTAAAAGCGAGCAACACTGATTTTGTCGTTGCAGTTAATGAAATAGACATAACCAAAATGGGAATTGACGGCATAAAATTCTTCACAATCGGTTCATGTCTTGATAATGGGCTTTGGGATGTATGGTGTGCTTTAGATTTAAGTTCAACAGCGCTTTTGGCAATTTCAATATTCAATCCATATGACGGGCAAATACCTGATAGTATTGCGGTTGAAGCAAAATATACAAAACTTGCGAAAGTTGGAGAACTTTTAAAAACAATTAAAACTGGAGACCAATTCGCAAATTTGATAAAAAGCGTAACAGTAATTTACAAAGACAGGGCTTTTGTAAAAACTGGATTGGATTTTACTAACTTGCTTAACAAAAGCATTGTTAAAATTGAAGCGGGGGAAATAAAGGCTGTTGCCCCAAGCCTTTTCCGCTATGCTTTGGAAAAAGGAGATTATTCTATAATGAACCTGATAGGCAAGGGAGTTTCCAAAGAACTGTTAGAAAGTGCAGTCAAATACGGCGCAGATTTAAGCAAAATCAAGTGGATAACCAAGAACGCCAAAACAATTGCTTGGTTAGAAGAAGGGGTTACTGGGACAAAAGGCTGGGGATTATTGCACATTATTGAAGAAGGACACATTGACCAAATAGCAAAAGCATTGCAAATTAAGACAAGTGAAGTTCAGGGTGTCATAAAAACAGTGCTTGAAACCTATAATGTTGCGAGAACAAATACCATAAGGAACAGTTTTGAATTTTACAAAATTTATTATGTTGCTGGTGAACAAAAGATAATCCAAGTAGTTGTCAGCTCAACAAATGTTGGAAGAATTGTTACTGCGACAATCGTCAAAGCAATACCAATATGACAAAAAAACACAGACCGACAATAAAAAGATTTAACCAATTCAAAGATGAAGGCAAGAATAATGGAAAATGTGGATTGTGTTAACGCAAAAAAAATTTTTTGCCTAAACTCTGCCACAATGGAAACAGAAACAAAAATAGTCTGCAAAAGATTCCATTGTCGCTGCAAAGAAACCTGCAAATGGTTCAAGGAAAAATAATGCCCATAAAAATAAGCAGAGTTTCCCGCAAGCCTTATGCTAATTCTATTTTGGGAATCCAATGTTATTGCAAAAGAAAATATTTTTTCAGCCACCAGCCATATTCTTTAATTTGCTTTTGCAAAAGACAATTATACTGGGAAAGCCAAAAAACAAACAACACAACAATAATATGGAAAAAAGAAATCCTAAACAAAGGAATAGGAATAGCAGACAAGAGGACAGGTGAATAAAAATGGTTGGGGTGTGCAGCTGCGGAACTGTTTTTTTAATTATTTTTTTGCTTCTTTTCTCTTTTTCAATGTTTTATATCCATGAACTAACTCATGTTGAAATAAACAACAAATTTGGTGTGGAAAGCCACATATCTTTTTGTGGCTTAAATCCTTGCACAATCAGGGATACAAACTTTTTTTCTGATTCAGACAAGCAAACGGCAATATTGGCACACTGCGTAAATGAAATTGTTGGTTATACTTTTTTGCCATTGTTAATAGTAATTATTACAATTTTGTTTGCAAAAAACCTTTTTAACGCATAAAAATAAATAATAGAATGGACTTAATTATAGTGGTTTAAGATGACTGCATATAAAAACGCGTCTGGATGGCAACAAATTGAAACAACTGTTGGCCTAATTTTGCTTGCAATAGTATTAATTGGATCGATTTGGTTGTTCAAAATTATTTGGAATCCAACAACAATAACCGGAACAGGCGATAATGGAATGGTTGGAACACTGGAAATAAACCAAGAACCATTAAACGAAATTCAAAACAATATTGATCCAATAATAACTAGCACAACAAGCCAAGTAAATTGGGGAAACTTATTAATTCCAGTATTAATACTTGTTGGATTAATTGTTTTGACAATAATTTTTAGGTAAGTTTTGTCATTCTTTCAAAATGACAGGGGAAAGGGATTGGCTTGAATATTCAAAAAGACTTGAAAGAATTGCAAATAACTGTTTCTGATTTAAAACCAAAATTTCAGCAATTAAATGGAACGCGCCTAATCATTCAATACGATAACCCAAACTATGTTTTTACATTATCCAAAACATTCAAACCCACAATAACGGCTTTTGGAATAACTAATCGTTGTGCAGATGGAAAATTTGTTTTATTCTTGGAATATGATAATGTTTATAAAGAACTAATTTACAAAAACCTGAAAAACTTGTTGGGATTATATCCAGATTCTCTTGACAATTTTTATATTGCAAAAACAAGCGAAGAAACAACAGACAAAAACGGGCAAACAAAAGGAAATTATCATATAGTCAATTTTGCCAAATTATATCATTACCAAACAGAAGAAATGCTCAAAATCTGTGATGTAGATCCAAATTTTTTAAAAATACCGTATAAGACAGCGCATAAAACGCATGTTTTACGCATTTCAGAGAAATTTTGGCACATAGGCAACAAGATTATTAAAGAAAAGCCAAAATTCATTGAAACATATCCATACCACCAAATATTTAGCACCAAAGAAAGCAGTTTTGCCCATTACAAACTGTTTTGTCGCGAATGGCAAATAAACGATCCTTTCGCACACAAATTTGATAACTTGACAAAAATAGAATTGCATAATTATTCTACTCCAAGCAAAAAAAGTGATGACAAATGACATTATATGATTCGGAAACAAAAAGACTTTGTTCAAAAAAAAGCCAGGAGAGTTACGAATCTTTTTATGACAGAACATTCAGAACAGTTGATATTAACGAGTTAATAAGAAAAGGAGCGTCAATCAACAAAGATCTTTTCAGAGAAAAAACAAAAGATGCAATAGCGTTGGATTATTGGAAAGCCATGTTTGAAAATCCCTATACTGAAAGAAGAATTGAAGGAAAAATAAAACATGATAAAGCCATTTTGGGAAAAATAGAATTTGGCATATTTCAAGAAAAAACTGGAATACCATTAATCCGCGACAAACGAGAAAGATGGCATGTTTCAGCTGGAAAATCATTGGAAACAAAAGAAAGAACTTACAAACCAGGTTGGTTTATTCCAAAAGCATATTATCCTGATTAATCCAACAATTTTTGCATTTCTTTCTGTTTCTGATCCAAAGCAGAAATTGTTTTATCCGCAAAATCAGAATTCAAAATTTCAGCCTTAACAATGGCACAAAAAATATCCAATTCAGCAGTAGTAAAATTTCTTCCACCAAAATAATCCTGCAAATATCCTTTTATCAAATCCTTTGAAACAACCCGATTATTCTTAACCAATTTATCAACAAATCGTTCCTGGAATTCCCTTAATTCCTGGCGCTGCTGAACCCAACCCAAAGATTCCTTTCTCTCAAAAATATCAATGTTCCGCTTCTTAATCTTGTCATAACGCTCATATAATTCCGGTGGAATCATTGGCAAACGAACATAACCACGCGGAAACAATTTATTATCGCTTTTTCGCGCAGTAATCAACATAAAATTAAAAGCAATAGGATAACCATGCCTTTCCCAAAAAGGAAAACTGCACAAAGTCTTAAACTTGTCAATAGAAAAAAACTTTAAACACTCCGTTTGCTTCTGACAATTCAAACATTCTTCATTCTTAAACCGTTCAACAGAAGGCTTTTGATCTTCCTTGAAAACATAATAAGATGAATGTTCGCGTTCTGACGGAGCAATATACAAAATATTCTTTTGAGTATATCTGCACATTTCTTCGTAATCTTTCAAAGACTTCATTATTCTGCTTGAACCATACCCAAACATGCTTGTTGGCTGTTCATCAACAATAAAGGTTGAACGAAAAGGAGAATCATGCAAAACAGCATCCAACAAATCAAAATCAGCCAAAGTATTTTCTTCAAGATTGAATGGAACACCATAAATATTTCCGATTCTATGACCAAGATCAGAACCAAAAAGCGATTTTCCACACCCTTGTTGCCCATATATTTCAGCCAAAATATTTAATTGGGTTCTGAATCTATACTTGAAATCTTCCAAAAGCAAGTTGGTTAAAAAATTGGAATCAATTGTTTCAACAAAATCGTAATAATCATAAATTGACTTGTTATAAAACTTTTTGTCCATTTTATAAGAAAAAGAATCCAACGGAGATTCCAAAAACAAGTTATCCATTTTTTTATCCATAAAAATCAAAAGCGGAAAAAGAAGAACGAGGACTTATCTTTTATTCCTTTTCCGCTTTTAGGATTTATTACAAGCAATTTGCTTTATTGATTCGTGCAATACAGAAAGCGAATAATTGTTTTTAAGCTTAACGATTTTTTTATATCCCCCCAATTGGCACAATAAAAATCATTTCCAATACTTTTTCATTCTTTTGATTTTTGATTGCTTTTTCATTCTTTTTTGTTCAGCAAACTCTCTTGCAATCGCTTTTTTCTTTCCATGAAGTTTAGCACCACGCTTTATTTGGTATGTTGCCAAAGCATAAGGCGTTTTGATATGATCTTCGTGTTCTTCCAATTCTTCGGCCAAAACATCCCTTTCAGCCCTTGCAATCTTTCCGCGCTCAAAAGTTATTTTTTTTGCCATACTATTATCACTTCCAATATTTTTTCTTTTGTATGCAATATTGCTTCCGTCTTGTTCATTTCCAATATTTTTTAGATTTTGCAATTTGGGTTTGCGCTTTTTTGTAAAAAGGAGTTTGCTTGACATAATACAAGGAATCTTCTGCCAAATGGTCAGCTGCAATTTTTCTGGCCGCAATAGTATCTAAAGCGTGTTCTTTTTTTTCTGTTTTTGTTCCTTTGTCTAATTCATACTTATATTGGGTGTTAATAGTTTTTTGCCGAGAAAAATCCAAGTCATCATACTTTTGTCCATATAATTCTTTGGAAATCTTGTCAGTGCCTTCACTAATTTTTTGTGCAAAACGCTCATCTTGAATACCAACACCTGGCAAACGCATTTTAATTACTTCCAATAAATCTTTTTTCTTTTGTATGCCCCTGCCTTAATCAATTGAATTTGCGCGAATCTTGCCCGGTTCTGGCCTTCTTGAATCTTTCTTATTCCTTCAATGGCTTTTTCTTTTCCAACATGCTTTTTGACTTGTTTTAATCCTTGATAAACCTGGTATTTTCCAGAATGATATTCTTTCTCCCAAAAAGTTTTCTTTCTTTTTGGGGAAACATCAGAACGCGTTATTTCTTCAATTGTTTCAGGCATAAGCAATAATTATCCTTTCTTATATTTAACAATTACTGTTTTTCAAGCTTTCAAATTGATAAATTAGAAAAAAATAGGGAATAGCACGCCACAATAATCTCAAATGGTTTTAACCGTTATGCTTGAAATTAATGCTGGCTGGTTTCCTTTTATTTGCGCTAATTGGGATTTTATTGCTTGTTCAAGAAAAGGCGCGGCAAAATCCTTTGTTATTTCAATTTCAATCACTATTTTTTTCAAAATCATCACTCCTTAATTGTTCCAATGGCATTGTTCCGGTTGGCAATGCAATAAAAATATTGAATTTTGTTTCAACCAAAATCTTGATTATTATTTTGAACAATTCTAATTTAAACAAAGACAAAGAAGTTATCATTTCTCCCAAAGTTATTTTCTTCATTTCTTGCCTTTTATGGTCATCCGGATAATATTCTTTTCCTAATTTGTTGGCTCTTCGCGTGTCCCTGAAATAACACCATTCTAATTGAGAAATATTCCAATCCACAACATTTTTTGAAACAGTTAATTCGGAATATTTTTGTTGTAAATTGGATATTGGATGAAAATATAATGAGTTTAATTCAATTATTTCTGTTTCAAATTTTTTTTCTGTTCCAGTAAAAAATTGTAATATTGCTATTGTTGCGTGATACAAATTTGTAAATTGCTGCAATGAAGGATTTTGAAAATTCCAAAACCATAATTTGAATATTTCTTGGATTGTCCGTTCATCTTCACGCATTTTACCACATTTTAAATATTTTTCCCAAAAAAGTAATCATGAATTTGCCTGTTTCCATAGCTGTTTTTCCCAATATTTTTAAGAACTCCCATAAGATTCCTAGCAATTGGTCAAAAATATCGTTACTTTCCCCGGATACCATAATAAAAAACTCCGACCAACAAAATAATCAATGTTTTTTCAAAACCAAATTTTGCATAAATCCCCAAAAAAATCCATGACAAAATGGAATAACTAATAAAAACGATTCCAAATTGTATTATTAAGCTTTTAAACAATTTCAAATAATTGAGCAAGAAACTGTTTAACTTGCTTTTTTGCAATCCTTCCAGTTTTTCAATCAAACTCTTTTTTGTATTGTTCTGCACTAATAAATCTGTGGCCATAAGCAAAAGCGCGGTCTGAACGCGGTGGATAAAAAATATGCACTCCGCAACCGCATTTAATAGTATAATCTGTTGCATTGAACTTGAAAGTCATGAATTTGTGGCAATTAAAGCAAATAACTTTTGAATTAATTATTTTTTGCTGTATTTTTTTGATAATCAATTCTGGATCGCGCATCATGTCAATTAGTCTTATTCCCAAATCTTCTGGAAAATTTTTAACAATAATCTCCTTATTATACATTTTTTGCATCAAAAAACCTTTGGCAATTTTGGAATAAATGGCGAAACAAAATTGCTGATTATTTCAAAAACAGTGTCAAAAATCTTTGATATAATATCGGTTTGGCCAGCCAACAAAACAAACAAAATGGAAGCGGAAACAAAACCAATTAACGCAATTTTTTTTCTTTCATGAAACCAGTATTGGGAAACCCTTTTTTCTTCCGAAACCTTTTTTGGTTCAACAAAAAAACCCTTCTCATCAACACCCTTAACATTATCCGGATTTGTCAAAACATCATTTTGATTTACCCCAAAAATTATTTCTTCTGGATTTTGGATTAAACAAGGTTCTGCTTTTTCTTTCATTATTTCTTTCCTCGCGATTTTTCTATTTTGATCCTTTCAATTTCAGCAACAGCAAACTGGATAATGTGTTCCGTAACAATACAACCATATATTTCGCTTAATTCTTCCGCTAACTCTTTGCTTAATTCTCCAATTGAAATGTTCTTTTGAACTATTATTTTCATTGTTGGGGCATCTCCGCTTGGGTTTTAGAAAGCATCCTAAAGAATGGATTATAGTAAATTGCGGCATCTACTCCTTGCGAAATCAAGTCAGCTTGGTGTTCATGAGTTGCTAAAACTATTTCTAATTGTGACTGCAGCATTATTCTTGCGGCTTGGGCTTGAATTTGTTTGAAAGGGTATTCAAACAATGAACCATAAGGAACTGGGTTAATATCGTAAATTTCTACATCACCATTTAAATCTCCATGCAGGGATTTATGACAGCGCAAGTAATGCTTTTTTTTGAACAAAAACCATCCTGCTTCATAAATAAAAAAAGTGTCTCCTTCCATTCCATATTCAAATGTTTCAAAAACTGGTATTCTTCGCTTTAAAATAATTGAATGTTTTGTTGCTGGTTCTCCTGCTTTTGAAACAACAATGCCTTTGGCATCTAACTCATCTTTTTCGTTTAGTTTTGGCAAGCCAATCAAATAAGGAATACCCAATAACCCTGTAATCTTTCCTGCTCGAACCCTTTTTTTGTCTTTATCTCCCCGAAAAAACAAGTCATAAACATTATCGGGCTTTAAATCAATAGCCAAATTCACTAACCGGTTAAAATAATCTTTTTTTGGAGAAAAAAACTCAGGAGCTAAAAAAAACGAAATAAAAGTCAAGATAATTATGAACAATCCGACAACGGCAATAAAACAAATAACAAAAAAAATGAATTGATAAAAATTTTTTATTCCACCAAACAAAAACTGCCAAATAATAAAGAAAATGGCTAATGCAAAAACCAGCAACAAGACTTTTTGGATTCCACTCATTGAACCAAACAAGCCTTGCTCTTTCTTTTGGGCTTTTTGCTGTGCCATATCATAATTTTGGTTTTCTCCAGGCATATTATTTCACCAATAATCCTTTTGAAATCAAGGCAAGTTTTATTGCCCAATGCAAACCCAAACCAGCCAAAACAACAACAATAATTGGGGCAACAAAATTCATTCCAACATTTTGAATCTTGGAATCCAAAAAATTAGTGGATTTGGTTAAATCAGCTTGGTTTTGCGCTTGCAATGCATCAATTTTTGTGTTCAACTGGCTAATTTGTGCTTGGATGGAAGTTAATGTTTGCTGGTTCAATAATTGTTGTTGGTTATCAATGTTTGCCGGAGTAATTGGGGAAGTAGTATCAACAAGCGCGAAAGAAGTCAAACAAAAAAAAATTGCCAACACGAACAAAAATAAGAGTTTTTTATCCATAAAAAAATTATCCCTCGAGCATTTTTTGCCCTATGTATGCTGTTTATGAAAGGAAAATCTTATAAAGCCAATTTGTCTGCAACCAAACAATGTTCTGGTTGCAGACTTCTTGGCAACAATGTTAAACTCTGTGCATTCTTCCTTCCGAAAGCTTCAAAGCAAGCAACAAAGAACCTATTGCCAAAGCAACCAAAAAAAATTGTGTTGCCTTAATATTCAAAGTAATCCCAAAAATTTTTCCAATAACCCAAAAAATAAAATTAGTAAAACTCATGGACTTATCTACCCCAAAAACAGCACCGGTAATTCCTTCAATAAAAACAGCATCCAAAAAAATCAAGAACAAAAAAATCAAATATTTAATATAATTTGGTTGCTCAACAATAAAATCAATTAATCCCATTTTATCACTTCCTTAAAGAAGCAGTATTAATTGTTACGCCCCCACTCTTGAAATTTGACCAAGCAATAGAAACAACCAACAATACAATCAACAGAATGAATAACCACCAAGCATTATCAAATAACCAACTTGAAGGGTTAGTTAAAAGTTTTCCCAATCCACCAACAAAATCTTTCCATTCGTTTGGATTCATTCCCAATTCTTCCGACAACAAAGAAAAATTCAAAACCAAAGAACGCCTGATAACCGAATTAATATTATAAACAATATCAGCAATTACATCCAATTGTAAAAAAATCGGCACAAAATCGGAATTCAAATTGGCATCAATTTTGTGTTTTAAAGTCAATGCTGTCGAATCATAAACTTCATTAATAATAATTGGCGATTCAACTTCCCCGGCAATCCAAGCATCATCAACGCTTCCTTTGAAAACAGTATAAATGGTTTTTTGTATTGAAAGCGGCCTTTTCTTGTAATTCATGTATTCAACAAAATCGGATGGATTAATCTTGTTTAAATCAGGGTATTTTTGCACATATTCTTGCATATTTATTATTGGGATTCCTTTTATTTCAATCGGCATTATTCCTTCAATATAACCACTTCCTGTTCCAATCAAAATATCATAATTCAAATCGGTTTGAAAACTACCAACAAAAAAAGATTTTATTATAGTTGAAGCAAGGCCACCAGTTAAAATATTTGCCATGTCTTTTGGATTAAATCCAAGAACCGAAGCCGCAAAAGAATTTGTTGTTTTCAAATTATAAACTATTCCTTGCCCTACTGTCATGCTTGTTTTTGAATACTCTTTTGAATACTCTTGCTTTAATGAACCAATATCATTCAACAAAACCAAAGAATACGGAATATTAATCTCAATATATTGCTTGTTTAAGCCAGTTTTTGAAAAATCACTATATTTGTTGGCAATATAAAACTTGAAATTGTCAATCGAAGTTTCATTATAATTATATACCAAGAAACAAATAACGGATTGCTCCATTTGCTTTTCATAAGAAAAATTCAAATCGTTTATTAAACATTGCAATCCCGAAAAAGACGGAACATTCAAATCCTTGCTTGCATCAATAAGTATTCTTGATTCAAAATCGTTTGAATCAACAGAAACAATCTTTGGGGTAGGCCAATTACAACCAATATTGGCATCCAACAAGTTTGTCATTGAAGCCGCTTCATAATCAGAATTATAACCCCCTGGCTGGCACTTTGTCGTTAAAACAGGATAAAAATCTCCGTCATGCTGGCTTTTCACATCAATTAAAATAGCCTTGAACCGATAATACAATCCATCAGCCATTAATTCGCCATTTGCATCAGTAAAAATCGTTCTCCAAAACCAATAATTTACCCCAGAATTTGCCTGATAAAAATATTGGTCGGGAAAATAGTTTTTATCCTGAACATTACAATCAGAAGTCCCGACTGCTCCACCACAAGCCGAAACCTGCAATTTTACATCCAAAAAATTCTTCAAGTTTCCATAATCCTTGTCTCTTAACTGTAAAACCAAAACAATTGGTTCGTCATTCCGATAAGTATGGTCTGTTCTTTCAATTGCTTCAAAAATTCTTGCAGCCTCAATCTCCTTGAACTTTGTAAAAAAAGTTTCTTTGTATGCTGTCAATGAAGAATTCCAATCAGCATATTGCGTTGTCAATAAAGCGGAAACAACAATATTCCAACGGCCTACTGTTGGGACAATCCAATCAGAAACATTAATATTAAAACTGCAATCAAAACCATTGCAAGAAAAATCTTGTGGAACATAAAAAGTCTTGTTATAATCCGAATGATCTGGAGAATTCAAATCACTGTAAATATAATAGCTTACTCCGCGCAAAGTATTCGGCAAAATATTCCTAATTTTGACGGTTGTTTGTGGATAAGTTCCAATTAGCAAACCAGGAGTATAAGATTTTATTGAAAAATCCCCTGGAAAATATGGAAACTGAATAAACATGAACCATTTGCTTGAAACAGTTGAAATTCCATCCTGATCTGTAACACGCATTTTTACAAGCATTTTTTTGTTTCCAACAGTAAAATCATATAATCCTTGCGAAGGCAAATCAATAGTTAGAGTTGCTCCAGCACTGGTTATATCAGAATAATCGTAATAAGAATAGCTTGCCAAGTTTGCGTCTGCAACTGTTTCCAAATAAGTCAATAATTCAATAAACTTGATTTTTCCTTCTCTGTCAAACAATTTTGTCTGAACCCTATATTGTTCTCCTTCCCTCACATATTGCCAGGAAACATTATTGTCAATTATTGCTGGCAATTCGTTCCCCGATTGGCCTTTCACTTCAATTCCCTGCAAGAAATAACCGCGGTCAATCAAGGCATAATCGTATAATTTCAGACTTGAAACAGTCAAACTTGATTGCATTGACAAAATTCCGTTGTTCAACGAATCAAAATCATAGGTTCTTTCGGTATAATTGATTGTTTGGGTTGTTGCAGATTGAGTTCCCTTTGTTGCAACAGTTCCAACATAAAGAGTTGAAGTTCCCAAATTGTTCAAATCGTTTCCAGAAAAAACAAAAACATAATTCCTGTTTGTTCCAGCAATGTTTAGCAAAACGGTTTTCAATTCGCTTTGAATTTTCGCATAACTATTTGTCTGAAAAATATCTGCATTAACCCCATTATAATCAGTATTTTGCGGAACTAACAAATTATCCCAATCAACATTGTTCAAACTATTCCAACTTTTCATTGGCTGCTGGTATTTCAAAACATAATATTTTTTTTGGCTAACTGAATAAGAATCAATAAAAGAATATTCAAACAAAGAAGTTACTGGATTCCAGATTTTTTGCAATCCGTCAACATGGCTTGCGCTTGAACCAAAAGTTAAAGTATCGTCAAAAGAATAATTGGCATCAGACAAAGAAGAATAAACAAAATATCTTTTGCCATCAGCCAAAGAATTCCTAATATTTACAATCGCGCTTTTTGCAACAGGATTGTTTTGAACATAAAATTTTATGTTGGCAGAATTGTCAATTGGAGTAATAACCAGTTTGTTGCCATCATAACCAGTAGTGCAGTTTTCAACGCAAACAGCGTTAATATCGCTAGAAGAATAATTCAAGACTTGGAATAATCCATCGCTTGAATCCATTGTGCTTGTTGTTCCGTTAAAAACATTTATATCGATTGCATAAAAAAGATTTGGAACTGCTAAAGTATTCCAATCATAAGTGCAATTTGCCGTTGCTGTCGTATCATATAAATTTCCGTTTAAAACAAGAGCATTCCAATCATTAGGAGTAGTAGCATAGTAGGCATTTAAAAAAAGCATTTGCTGATTATTATAATTTACTGTTGAAATTCTTGCACCATTATACAAAGACTTTATGTGTGAATTAGCATCATAATCCAAAACCCACTTTCCTGAACTAAAAGCAAGTCCAGCCGTATTTCCTGCCCTATATTTTAATGCTTTTAATGTCCCCCCTTCTTCAAAAAAGGTAAAAAACAGGTCGTTAAGTGCAATAGCAACGGCAAAAGGTGATTTGAAAACATTAAAGTCCTTTGCATAAGAATCATTGTTTGTCCATCCAGCCCCGTTCCAATCATAGCTTTTCCAAATATAGTTTGAAGGAATGCTTGAATTTACTATTGTTAAAACCATTAATTTTTTTTGATTGGAAAAATTAAAAGTTCCAAAATCATACAGGTCAGTAGCAAAAACCCCTGAATTAATATCATAATCAGGAATCCAAGAAGAACCATTCCAAGAAAATCCCCTTAACAAAGTATATGGTGTAGTTGGAAATTGATTGATTGGTTCCAATAAATATGTTTTTGAACCAATTGAAAAAACATCTAATGTATGGGGTGTTACTCCTGTTTCTCCTATTGGAAGCCCAACATTCAAATCATAATTTGGAATCCAAGAAGAACCATTCCAAGAATAAGCTTGGATTTTTGTTCCAATAGTTTGTGCTAAAAGCGCATAAAAAACATTGTTCAATTCAAAAAAAGCGGGGCGACCATAAGAAATCGCTGTTCCTGTCAAGCCGGTTATATAAGAAGGGTTTTTTTGCCACCCAGTTCCGCTTGTGAAATTACAAACTGAACTTTGCAATAAATTCAAATCCTGAACAATCAAATTGTTTTTTTGTCCAGCAGGATTTGAATACCATAAATTCGCATCGAGTTGTTGAGAATTATCAGCATCGCTTGCAGTCCATGTTATGTTCCATGTTCCTTTTGCTAATTCTCCACCGTTTGGTGAAGTTATTGTTATTGTTGGCGCACCATAAACATTCATTGTTCCAAATATAAATGTTGACAAAATAACAGTGAATAAAATTAGTGCGTATTTTTTTGAAAACAAAAAATCCAAAAAATCTTTAAATTTGCCAAAATCCATTTGCATCAATAAAAATACGCATTTCTTGTTAATAATTGTTCCTTTTTTGTGAAAAGAAATAGGATTATCCGTTTCGGTTTTGATCCAAACACCAAAAACCCAATTATGCCCTTTTGATTCCCTTTATTTTGGTTATCAAAGAGGGAATAAAATTGATTGCCAAAAAGACAACCCCGAAGATTAAAGACAATGCAAGTGCTATTGCAATAGCCAATCCAATCAGGTCTCCTTGTTCTTTCAATCCCTGTGTTACTTTTTCGGAAGTCTGCACAGAGTAGTTCGTAATGTCGCGGATATTGTTCAGGTCAAATTCAAATGTTCCTGTTGTTCCCAATTACATCACGCTCTTCTTATTCCCTTGATTTTGCCAACCAGTGTTGGAATAAAGTTTATTGCCAAAAAGACAACCCCGAAGATTAAAGCCAATGCAAGTGCTATTGCAATAGCCAATCCAATCAGGTCTCCTTGATCCCTTACTCCACCAATAACTGACGCAGCAAAACCAGTTGAGTTGTTGGTTGTATTACTTATGGCAGTCAAATTCAGGTCAAAAGATCCTACTGTCGAAGTCATAACAACCAAGCAATAATAAGGTGATTCTTATTTAAATAGTTTTTTATAGACTTTAAAAAGAGTGGCTATTTTAAGTGTTTTTTGAGAGTGTTTTTTAACAACAAGAAAACTCCAATTATTAATGCAATCAAAATAATTGTTATCAAAAAAAAGGCAACAACATCACCATTGGCTTGCCAAACTTCCGTTATTTGCTCTGTTTGATTAACTGTTCCAGTAAAATCGCGACCCATAGCAATCATGTTAATATCATCAAGGGGCAAAAGAACCCACCTTTTTTGCAACAAAAACGCCAACCAAAATAATAATAATAATAATTGCAATCATTGAAGCCAAAAACATGATGGCTGTTTGGTTTCCAGGATCAAACCAAAACTCCCAAGTCCGCTGAATTGGTTGCGCTAACGAAACTGGCTGGACAACAGAAAAAATCGCGCCATTTTTGTCTGTTCCACAAACTGCAACAGCATTATAATCATCACCAACAAAATATGGAGTAGAATCAATTTTTCTAATAGCAGTAAAAGAACCATCATCAAAAGTCTTAATATCATTCAATCTTTCAATCAAAATATTATTAGAATCAAAAACATCAAACTTACACCAAGCATCAATAACAGAATAATTCCCAATAATAGTCAAATTTTCTCCTAATCTTACTTGTGGCCTAACACTAAAATTCGTAATAGTAGCAAAAGCAGAAAAACTCAAAAATAGAAAAAAAACCAAAAACAACGCTTTTTTCATACAATCATACAATATAAGATTGTTTCTTAATTTAATTTTTTGCTTTAAACTCGCTTTTTTGCCTTTTTATACCCGCCATTTTGACACATGCTTTTTTCCTTCACGGTTCTTTTTCTGGTTGATTCCAAGTTTTTGCCACCAAATCATAGCTTGCATTCTTCAAGCCGTTTAAATCGCCAAGCAAATAATCTATTACCACATTTTTTGGCTCGCTGGCTTTTTCGCTTGTTATTTCCAACAATTTTTTTTCACATTCTCTTGCAACCAAATCTTTTATTTCATCTTCTTTTGTTTTCAAAGTGCTTATTTGAATTGTTGCCCTATCCAGTTCTCCATTAACCGAATAATACAAGAATGCAAAAATTGTTTTTGGATTTTTTGAAACTTCCGCAATTGTCGAAACTGGTTTTTTTATTTCAATTATTCCACACGATTGCTGAGCAATAATTGGAGCATCAGTCTTGCTCAACTCTGCAACAGCATCAGCTTCATTGCCTACTGTTATTGTGTATACTGCACTAGCTGTAAAAACAAAAGCCAAAAACAATGCAGCGAATATTATTAATTTTTTCATTCAAATCAACTCCTTTTTATGTATTACAAACAAAACTTCCACCATTTATTACCCCACAATTATACCTTGTTCCATCAGGGCTTGTCAAGGTAATGTTTCCATCCTTTCTCAAAGCAGTTTTTGTGTTTGAAATGTTGAAATCGCTTGCTATTATTTTTCCACTAGCATTAAAATCACCAGTATTTAATCCAATGTTCATGTCCAAACCGTTTCCAAGAATTAGGAAGCCAGACGCATTTATGTCTCCTTGAACAGTCAACTTATGAGCAGGAGTAGTTGTCCCGATGCCGACCTTGCCGGCATTATCAATTGTAACTCGGTCACTTCCGCCGGTAAGGAAGCGAATTACCTCGCCGCTTTGGGCTTCGATGTCGAAGTCGCCCACAGCGTCAACGTTAAAGCGGCCGTATTTTGTCGCGCTTGCGCCGGTGTCGTAGCCATAAGTATATAAATATCGGTTTTCACCTGAGGCAGCACTGGTAAACAACTCCACATTACTAGCAGCATTACTAGAAAGCAAGACTTTTGCATTAGCACCTACATAAACCCAACCAAGAGTGGAAGGCGCAATCTTAACTGTGGAAGTGGAAGAAGGAGTATCTATGTATGCCTCATTCCATTGATTAGTATAAAATTGTAAATATCCATCTCCCTCGGCTGCGCGCCTGTACACATATAAGCTCTGGCCATCTGTGGTATCCCCTACATCATCATTGTCATAAAAGAAATAGGCATTATCGGTTGCACTGCCAGCAACGCTTAATTTAGCAGTTGGTGCTGTTGTCCCGATGCCGACTCTTCCTGTAAATGTTGCGTTTTTGGAAAAGTTTGCGTCTCCTTGAACGTAAAGGTTGCGTGCTATGTTTAGGTCGCCTGCTTGCAAGCCAATGTGCATGTTTGTTCCGTTTCCGATTCTTGCATAGCCTAAAATGTTTAGGTCACCGCTTGCGTTCAGGTCTTTTGCCAATAAAGAATAATTGCCTAATACTGCGTGCATTGTTGCGCCAATGTATGGCACAAAGTTTGCATTGGCATCAATTTTTGTATAAAGCGCAGCGTTAGCATCCAATTGAGAATAATATTGCTCGTTCATATCTGCTTTTAGCTGGTAAATTCCGTTTATGTCTGAGAACCTCGCATACACTGCATTCCAGTCTCCGTTTAGAATCCATGCCCAAATGTTTGTTGTTCCAATAGTAGCCCAAGGCGGGTCAGCTATCACTCCGTATGTTAGCCTGCTATCATTGTTTGAATCCGCATATAAACTGTAAATGCTTAAATTTGGTAAATTGTTCAAATTATTATAATTCAAATAATAGTTTCCTGACAATCCATTCAAAAATTGTGCATTATTGACATCTGCTGCCACCAAATTCAAGTCTGTTTTTAATCCCAAGATTATTTGAGAATTTTTTTTGTTCAAAGACAAAGTAATGTTTCCATCAGAAACAAAATTAATGTTGTTTTGTGTTGGAAAAACATAATTAATTGAATTAATTGGTTGAACTGTTGGATTTTGAGAATAAGAATATGGAGCTGTTCCTTGTCCAGTTATAGAATAATTTGTTCTATTTATATCTGGAATTGGTTGATTAAGATTAACATAAGGAATATAACCAAAAACAAAGCCAAAAAGCAAAATTATGGTTATAACTAACAAAATTTCTTTCATCAAAATCGCTTCGTGGAATTGCCTCGCATAAATATATTAACAATTGCAGAGCGGCTTTTGCCAGTTTTCTGCAATTCACATTGCTGTAAACCAATGTTTGCTTTTAAATGATGGTTTTGGTTTTGTTCTGTGAACATATATATTCCAACTCCTGATGAAAGCCAACGACTTTAGTCGTTGGTAGTTTACGCATTCATCCCACGATTAAAAATCGTGGGCTTTCTGCTAATTTCCTTGTAATTTATGCTTAATAAAAAGATTGTTTGATAATAAAAAGGTTTGCTTTTTCAAGGGAAAACAATGTTGCAAACCCAATTTTGATCCAATTCCTTAACGCATTTTATTGGAAAAGAGTAAGACAAACCAACTTTATTAATCATTCTACAAGAATAAGAATTTTCATCTTTTCCTTTATTAAAAGTCGGGCAAACCTTTTTTATGGCATTTTCAAAAACAATTTGTTCATCAATCTTTTTTTGGCCTTTAAATTCCAAATCAACAAAAATGAAAATAAAAATAGCAATTAATAAAAAAGAAATAATTTGTTGAACATGAGTTTTTTCACTGTTTTTTGTAATATTTTTCACAATAATTCAAAT
>CAYOAS010000009.1:0-18648 GCA_964402015.1 uncultured archaeon
GAATGTGCATCAGCAAAATTCCCCAAAATTTTTGTGTCTTCCATTGTCAAAAACAAATGGTGCGGCGCAACCTCGCAACTGACAAGAGAAGAATGCTGTTTTGCTTTTTCAACCAGTTCAATTCCTGTTTTTGTTGAAACATGGCAGACATGCAATTTGTTGCCAATTTCTTCCTGCAACCGCAGTGCTTTTTCTATTGCAATTGCTTCTGCTTCGCTGCTCCTGATTTGTGAATGATATTCAACAGAATTCCAGCCCTTTGCTTTTGCTTCCGCAATGCCTTTTTGAATTGTTGCTTCGTCTTCCGCGTGCACGCAAACAGGCAATTCTTTTTGTTTTGCAATCGCAAAAATCTTCCGCAAAATCTTTTCATCAGTAACCAACAAGTCGCCCGTGCTGGCACCCAAAAAAA
Organism: uncultured archaeon; assembly: GCA_964402015.1. Lineage (GTDB taxonomy): Archaea > Iainarchaeota > Iainarchaeia > Iainarchaeales > JAGVWC01 > CAYOAS01. Next base: position 413 of record CAYOAS010000009.1, read on the forward strand.
CCTTTATTGAAACAACGCCCATGCTTTTTTCTATTTTTTCAAGCTCTTCAAGATTGTTGTTTGCAGCGCCAAAATGAAAAGCAAAATTGCACTTTGAATCACGTTCCACAATTTCTTTTTTCTGTTTTAACAATTCGATTGTAGTAAGCGCGGGATTGGTATTTGGCATGTCAAAAACAGTTGTTACTCCGCCAGCCAAAGCTGCTGTGCTGCCGTGCAGCCAGTCTTCTTTTTGTTCCATGCCAGGAACACGAAAATGCACATGGCAATCAATCAAGCCAGGCAACAAAAATTCTCCACCACAATCTATTGAGTACAAGCTCGCCAGCCTTTCCGTGGAAATTTCTTGAATAATGCCCTTGCTAATGCCAATATTCCTTTCCTCAAACCTGTTTCCAACAAGAACAGTAGCATTCCGCAAAACCAAACCAAATTCTTTCATTGCCATATTATCCCTGCTTCCAATCAGCATAATCCTTCAAAGAAACCTTTTTCCCGCTTTTCAATATCGCGGTTTTTCCAAAAGAAGGCATTTTCCTAAGCTGTCCAGAAGAAAAAACCGGGCCATCCTTGCAAACCCTGAATTCGTCAATAACACACTGCCCGCAAATTCCCATGCTGCATTTGCAATACCGTTCCAAATTCAACTGGCATTCTTGCCCAAAGCGCTCGCACAATTCAAACACTTTCACAAGCATTATTTCCGGGCCGCAAGCAAAAACACAATCAAATTTCTCTTTCTTCAAAAGCTCTTCGAGCTTTTGTGTGGTGAAACCTTTTTCGCCGAGCGAGCCATCATCAGTGGTTATGTGGAAGTCGCGTGTTGTTTTTTCAAGCGCGCTTTTGAAAAGGCATTCGCTTCCGGTTTTTGCGCCGAGAATTATTGCCAATCTTGTTTTTTTCATTTGTAATTCTTGTGCCAATAAAAACACTGGTGCTGCGCCGCAGCCGCCGGCAACAATGCAAGCGCTCTTTATTCCTTGTGTATTGAATCCGTTGCCGTATGGCCCGCGAATTCCGATTGTGTTTCCAACTTTTAGTTCGTGCAAGTGTTGCGTAAATTTTCCTTTTGCTTGTACTGTTATTGCAATTTCTTTTCCGATTGCTGTCAGCGTGAATGGTTTTTCGTCAATGCTTGGCAGCCATGCCATTACAAACTGCCCCGGCTTTGCTTCCATCTGCAAATCCAGGTAAAATGTTTTGATGCTTGGGGTTTCTTCCACAACATTGGTTATTTTTGCAATTTGCGGAAAATCGCTTTGAACGTTGCTTTGGTTTTTTTCAATGCGCTCAATAAGTTCTGGCAATTCTGAAATTTTTTCTATTAAAAAATCCGGTTTTTTTTCCACAAGCTTTTCTTTTGGTTCAAACCCGCTTGGGATGCCAATGCTTGTTATTCCTGCATGTTTTGCTGTTTCAATATCGTGGCTTGTGTCCCCGACAAAAACAGCTTCTTCTGCGTCAACATTGTTTTCTTGCAGCAGTTTGTTTATTTTTGCCCTTTTGTCCCTGTTGCTTGATTCAATTGCGTCAAAAATCCCTTCCAAGCCAAATTGAGCAATTTCTTTTCGCAACAAGTCTTGATGGTGCGCACTTAGTATCAAAATTTTTTTTCCTTTTGCTTTCAGTTGCTCCAGCACTTGCTTTGCTTCCGGAAAAATTTTCAGCTTGGAAAAATGTTTTGGGAAAACCATTGCCCAGTCCTCATATTCCTTGTCCAAATCAACCGGCAGTCCCTGTTTTTTGTAAAAATTTTCCCAAGGCAATTCATAAAATTCAAGAAATTTTTCTTTTGTCATTTGGGGAAAGCCGCGGGCTTCAAACAATTCTTTCACTGTTGCAACATCAGCGTCAAGTTCGTCGCTTATTACTCCGCTCCAGTCAAAAATAATTGTTTTAATCATTGTGCATCTCCTTTAAAACATTTTCAACAATCAAGTCTATTTGTCTGAAGTTTGTTTTGACAAAAAACCTTGACATTGCCTTCAAAGGGGCTACCAGCGTGCTGCCTTGTATTAAAATTGGAACAAATTCTGATTTTTCTATTTTTGTTGTTTCATGCAGTCCAACTTCAAGAGAAAATTTCAAGGACGATATGTACAATTCATGCTGTTTTTCTGCTATCTTTGACCACTTTTTTCTCTTGTTTTCAATGCCTGTCCATGAAGCTATCTCTTTTGCAATTTGTTGTGCTGCCATATGCATTTCAATTGCTTCTTTGATTGGCACAGGCTCGTTGCCATAAAGCCACAACGCATACTCTATCAATGCCATATTGCCAAGAAGGCTTGAAAGCTTTTTTTCCGCCGGCAAAAGCTGGCCTTTTGTCTTTTCAACGCCGCAAAGCAACCGCTTTTTGAGTTCATTGCAAAGAAAACTTTTTGCTCTATAGCTTGCATCCAAATTGTATTCTTGTACAAGGTCCCTTGCAATGCCATTAAAGTCCCATCTAGCCATTACATTCTTTTGCTTTTTTATCTGCCGATTCCTTCTTCCGGCGCGCTTGTCCATTTTCAAGTCCACAAAGCGTTTATTCGTGTGCAACCCCTTTTATTTCTTTCAAAATGTTCACTTTGTTTGCCTGCATCCATTCTTGCATTTCTTTTGCAATCAATGCAAATGAGTCAATTCCGCGGTAATAAATTGCAGAGCCAATTCCAATTGTTGTTGCTCCAGCCATAACCATTTCAATTGCGTCTTTTCCTGTTGTAATGCCGCCCATTCCAAGAATTGGAATTTTTACGCTTTCAAAAATCTGGTAAACTGATTTTACTGCAATTGGTTTTATTGCTGGTCCTGACAAGCCGCCGAACTTGTTTGCCAGAACCGGTTTTCTTGCTTCAATGTTAATCAGCATTCCAGGCCCTAAACTATTAATGGCTGCGATTGCGTTTGCGCCAGCGCGCTCGCAAGCAATTGCAACCTCTAACATTTTGTGCGTGTTAGCGCTCAATTTTGCAATAATCGGAATTTTTGTTTTTTCTTTTACTGCGCGCACGACTTGCTCTGCGAGTTCCGGTTCGTTGCCAAAAAATTGTCCTTGTCCCTTTGAATGCGGGCAACTCAAGTTCAATTCAATCATTGCTGGTGCAAACTCTGCAATGTGCGCGGCAACGCTTGCATATTCTTCGGCACTGTTTCCATAAACGCTCGCAATGATTGGAACGGGACAATTTTTTAATCCCAAAAATTCTTGTTCAACATTCTCTATTCCTGCTGTTGGCAAGCCGACAGCATTCATTACCCAGTGCTCGCAGGCAATTACTGTCGGGTTTGCATTGCCTTCTTTTTCTCTTGGACCAATGCTCTTTGTTGTTATTGCTCCCGCGCCATTTCTTGCAACGCGCAATAGCATTCCAGTGTTTACTCCCAAGATTCCGGAAGCAAGCACTAGCGGGTTTTTCATTCGCGCGCCGCAGAATTCTGTTTCAAGCATTTTCATCAAAAAACCGTTTTATTTTATTGCCTTGAATATTTCTTCGCCGCTGATTGTTTTTTCGCAGTAATTGCATTTTGCCTTCAGCGGGTTTTCAGAAATAAAAAATTTTGTGGAAATCTCTTCCTTGTTTGTAATGCAATTCGGGTTAAGGCACCTGAGCACTTCAATAACCTTTTTTGGAATGCTGATTATTTGCTTGCTTGAAACGTGATTGTTTTGAATTACATTTAGAGTTGCATCCTTTGCAATCAAGCCAATTTTTTCAATTTCTTGGCTTGACAGAAAGCGGTTTTCCATCATTAACAAGTCTTTTTTTCCCAAGCGCTTGCTTTCAGTGTTTATTGCAACGCTTGCAGCATTTTTTGGCTCTATTTTGAGTATTTCGATTATTTTCAATGCTGTTCCCACTGGCAGGTGGTCCAATACTGTTCCGTTTGCAATCGGTGTCAAGCGGATTTCTTTTGTTCCAGCCATTTTTTCACGTCCTTCGCCTTTTCGTGGCGCTTTCCGAAATACGTCGAGCCGCTTTCAGTGGCTCATAAATATTTTTCATGCTCATTTTTTCACGCCTTTTAATAATTCCAGCAATGCTTCGCGCACTGGCAAACCGTTTTTTGCTTGTTCAAAATACAGTGCAGCGCTTGTTTCGTCCAATTCGCTTTTTATTTCTGTGATGCGCGGCAAAGGGTGCATTATCTTGAAGCCTTTTTTTGTGTTTTGCAGTATTTCTTTTCCCAAAACGAAAACGTTTTTTATTTGCTCGTATTCAAACTCGTCAACAAACCTTTCTTTTTGAATGCGCGTTGCGTACAATACGTCAAGCATTGGCAAGAATTCTTTCAATTCGCTTGTTTCAGTTAGCTGCAGTTTGTCTTTTGTGTCGTCAATTATTGCTTTTGGCATCCGAAGGCTTTCTGGTGCAATGCAATAAATTTTTACGTTGTCAAAATTTGCAAGCGCGTACATCAGGCTGTGCACTGTTCTTCCGTATTTTAAATCGCCCAACAAGCCAATGTTTAATCCGTCAATTTTTCCAAATTCTTTTTTTATTGTATACAAGTCCAGCAGGGTTTGTGTGGGATGCTGGTTTGCTCCATCGCCCGCATTGATTATTGGCTTGTCGCTTATTTCCGCAGCCCGCCTTGCTGCTCCCTCGACCGGGTGCCGTATTACAATCATGTCAGCGTAACCAGAAATAATTTTTATGGTGTCGCTTAAGCTTTCGCCTTTTTTCGTGCTGCTTACTCCAGCATCAGCAAAGCCAATGACTTTTCCGCCCAAATTTTGTATTGCTGTTTCAAAGCTCAGGCGCGTGCGAGTGCTTGGCTCGAAAAAAAGAGATGCAATTGTTTTGTTTGCCAAAATCTTTTCCTTTTTTTCAGCAGAAGTTTTTTCCATTTCCGCTGCCTTGGAAAGCACGGCTTCTATGTCGTTCTTTGAAAAATCAGTTATTGAAACAATGTCAGTTAAATTAAAGCCCACTTGACCCTCTAAAATTGACAAAAAAACAATTTTTAAACACCACACACCAAGCGAGTTTCCGCATTCTTCCGCTGCAAAAAAAGAACATTATTTTTTCATTAGTTTCAATAGGCTCAGGAAATCTTTTCCTTTTTTTTCCAATTCCAAGTGCTCGTACATTTCCATTGCAAAATTTTCAGGGGAAAACACTCCTTTTTCAGTAATTATTCCTTTTATTAATTCTGCCGGGGTAATGTCAAACGCGGGATTGCGGATGCAAAAATTCTTCATTTTTTTGTTCCAAACTTCCGCGGCACATCTTTCTTCTATTTGTTCCGGCACGCCAAAATAAGTCATTGGGTCAAAACAATGCGAGCTAGTGGCAACAAAATGCGGAACATTGTTCCTGTGCGCAGAAAGAGAAATAAGAGAAGTGCCAATCTTGTTCACAACGCTCCCGTCATTTAATATTGCATCAGCGCCAGTAAGGAATAAAGTTGCCTGGTGCATGAACTTGTTTGCAGCACTGTCAACAACCATTACAACATCCAAGCCAGCGCGGGAAAGATTTGTCGCGGTAATCCTGCCCTGGAACATTGGCCGCGTTTCAGTGCAGAAAACACAATCAATCTTTTTTTTTGCCTTCAACAAAATTGCTTCGACAGTGTGGGAATGGCAATGCGTAAAAACAACACTGCCTTTCTCAATCAAATTGCTTCCATAATCTGAAATCGCAAGCATTGCCTTTTCGCGGTCGCTTTCATAATTCTCACAAACTTTCACAACATTCTTTTTCAGTTCAGCAAAGCTTTCAGTGCGCGCAGAAGTAGCCTTTAATATTATTCTTATTGCAGTCCTCATTCCCGGTTCTGTCGGGCGAGAGCATAAAAGCATTACAGCGCTTTTTTCAATCTCTTTTTTGAATTCCTTTGCTGTTTTTGCGTTCGAACAAAGAGCAACATTTTGCATGGCCCGCACTGCTGCCTTTCTTAGCTTTGAAGCTCCCAGTATCTTAAGGGATTTGATGGCCGCGACAACTCTTTTTAAATTGTTTTGTGTCATTTTGGTCAGAGCCTTTTGATTTAACCAAGCACTATCCATTATTGCAACCTTGCAGGGACAATGATTGGTTAAAAGTTTTCCAGTTGAATGTTTTTTATTGAAAATAATATGTTTCAAGGGGAATATAATAAGGTTGTAGGGTGGTTTTTTTGAAAGATGTCATTTTGAACGCAGTCAAGCGCGCAAGAATAGAGGCAACAAAGCCAAGAGAACCGAAAAAGCCCTCAATGGGCGATGAAGAGCTAATAAAACTATTGGAACAATCACAGGCAAAAATACGCGTTGTAGGAATCGGCGGAGGAGGCTGCAATTCTGTCGAAAGAATGACTGAAATCGGAATTCACGGAGCAGAAACATACGCAATCAACACTGACGCACAGGATTTGCTTAACACTGTCGCTGACAAAAAAATATTGATTGGAAAAGAACTACCCCGCGGCCTAGGATCCGGAAGCGATCCAAGCGTTGGAGAAGCAGCAGCAAAAGAAAGCATTGACGATTTAAAAGACGAATTAAAAGGTTCAGACTTGCTTTTTGTAACCTGTGGAATGGGCGGTGGAACAGGAACAGGAGCAAGCGCTGTTATTGCAGAAATAGGAAAAGGAATAAAAGCACTTACAATTGCAATCGTAACATTGCCATTCACTGTCGAAGGCAGAAAAAGAATGGAAAACGCAATGGAAGGACTCGCAAAACTGCGAAAGCAAGCAGACACAGTAATAGTAATCCCAAACGACAAAATTCTGGAAATCGCCCCGGACCTTCCAGTCAACGCAGCATTCAAGGTTGCAGACGAAGTATTAACAAACGCAGTCAAAGGCATTACTGAAATGATTACAAAACCCGGCCTCATAAACCTTGACTTTGCAGACCTGCGCACAATCCTTGACCACGGCGGAGCAGCAATGATTGGCCTGGGAGAAAGCAACACTGAAGATGTCAGTGACGCGCGCGCATTGGAAGCAATTGAAAACGCTTTAACCTCGCCATTGCTTGATGTTGACATTTCCGACGCAAACCGCGCCCTCGTAAACGTTATAGGCGGCCAGGACATGACGCTAAGGGAAGCAGAAATAATAGTTGAAACTGTTTCCGCAAAAATTCACCCGAACGCGCACATAATCTGGGGCGCAATGATTGACGATAGTGCAGCAAAATCCCACATTCAGGCAATGGTAGTAATTGCCGGCGGCAAATTTCCATACCTTGAAGGAGCACCAATGCCAGGCTCTAAAAACACTGGCAGCGGAACAAAACTCGACGGCGACATTGACTTAGGAATCGAGTTTTCATGAATGCCCAAAAATGAAGCATTTAAAAAGATTCTCGAAAATAAGCTATCTTGTAGTTAAGGAAACCATTTTAGGTTAAGCTTTAAATACCTGAAAAAAGCTAATTAAAGAGAGAGCAGTTTATCATGCAGAAAATAAATTTTGACAAAAATGCCAAAAAGGAAATCTTAGACATGCTTGGCAAAACTGTCAACAACGAGCGAATAATCGTTGAGAAAGAAAACCCATCACAAAAAGTCTTGACTTTTGATGGAGAAGAAATCTCTCTTGAAGAGTTTGGTGGAATTCAGAAAGGTTCTGAAGTTTTCATAAAGAACAACTTGGTTTCCCTAATTAGACTCTCCAAGAGATGAGTTGTTTGGGATACCTGGAAAAATTAAAAGAATTCATTAAAGTCGAATTTAACTTGAATGCACCTCTTATTGATAATCGGAAAGTTCTAATTGTAAGTGATTCTTTCAAGAAAGCCAGTGATAATAAACAAAGTGTTAGTCCGACAACCGTTTCAGAGGAGAGGCAGGAATTGGTTCTAAACATTGCTGAATTAAATGAAGCTCAGAGACAAAAGCTGAAATTAGTTCTGGATGAATACCTCAATGAAGACAACAAGCTGTTGCAAACAGAAACCGATACGTTACTAGAGAAATTATACCAGTATAATAAAGAAAATAATGATAAACAAGTTCTGGAATTCTTCCGCCCAATCATTCCTCCCAAAGATTTGGAAGCGTTGGAAGCATCGTTGTACTTAAGATCAGTTTTCAAAAAGCACGAAGAGGTAGGCAAGCTGAAGGAAGATATAAGGGCTAATTTTGGTACAAGAGGAAGTAATATCGCTAATTTGTGCACCGCAGGGTATTTTGAAGAGTTTTTAATGCCGCTATATAATGCTTCAAAAGAAAAATTTGGCGAATTGTACAATGCCATTGTACAAACTGCTGTTTTGGCAGTTTTTGTGCATCAAGCAATGAAACTATCAGACATCCCGGTTGAAATAGAAGAAAAAATTAAAATCTCAAGAAAGTATGGTATCAGTTTCATCCACATTCACGGAATTGGAGAGCGAAACATAAAAAAAATAAAGGAATGCATACAGAAACAAAAAGATTTTTTCAAGTTTTTTGAAAAAAAAATCTTTGAAAAGGAAAATATAATAATCATTGAATTATTGCTCGAACAGAAAAAGTAGTTGATTCACAAAACAGGTGAACAAAATGCCAAAACCCCTTAAGATTGTAATCTGCGGCAGCCTGACTTTTGCAAAGCAAATGCTTGAAACAAAAGAAAGGCTGGAAAAAATTGGTCACGAAGCAATTGTCCCAACAGACACGCAAATGTGCCTGGATAACCCGAATCACATTGATGACTTGGAAGCTGATTTCAAGCATTGCATTGAAAACGACATAATGCGCACGCACTTTAAGCTCGTGGAAAAAGCGGACGCAGTGCTTGTTTTGAACAATAAAAAAAACAATATTGAAGGCTATGTTGGCACTGCGACAATGATGGACTTGGCAATCGCGCATTTTTTTGGCAAAAAAATTTTTTTGCTGAACGATTTGCCAAATCCAAAAGATGCCAGATGGGCGCACGAGGCCATGGTAATGCAACCAAAAATTATTAAAGGAGATTTGGGTAAGATTAAATAAAGAAATAATGAGAGTGATTTTTTTGGACGAAAGCGATAACGAAAAAACCGGATTGAAAGAAGGCATTTCAAATTTTTTGAACTCTAGCAGGCGCATTTTCACTGTCAGCAAAAAGCCGGACAACGAAGAGTACAGGCAAATGGCAAAAGTCACTGGCATCGGAATAATTTTGCTCGGCATTATTGGTTTCATTGTAATGTTCTTGTTCCTGATTTTCGGAATGGGAAAATAAACAATCAAATTTTTTTTAACATTTTTTGATTTTTTAATGTTATTGTGGAAAAATTAGGCAATAGCTTTTCCCAATGGCTGTTGCCAAAAAAACATATTTGATCCCTACAAAATTTTCCCATTGTTGAAAGAGAAACAATCCCGGTTTATAAACAGCTTTTGGTGCAAAAATTAAATCTTTAGGGGAAAAGCTGTTTTGCGGGCAGATGAAGGTTTTTAAACCTTTTATTGGTTTGTTATTATCATACAAAAAGAGCTTTTTTTTTGCTTTTTTTTTTCATTTCTTAATTGATTTTTTGGTGAATTAAAAATGATTTATACGGTTAGGACTACTGTTGGGCAGGAGCCTCTTGTTGTAGACATTCTTGGCAACAAGATACAAAAAGAAGGCCTTGCAATATACTCTATTTCGGTCATTCCCGGATTAAAAGGATACATTCTTATCGAAGCAGACAACGAGCTCACAGTAAGAAGGGCAATAACAAACACTCCCCACATAAAAGGAAAAGGAATAGTGATGGGCGAAGTGAAGATTGAAGAATTATCGCAATTGCTTGAAGCAAAGCCATTGATGAAAAGCATTGCAGAAGGAGACAAAGCGGAAATAATTACTGGCCCGTTCAAAGGAGAAAAAGCAAGGGTATTGCGCGTTAATGCCGCGAAAGAAGAAGTAACAGTCGAACTGCTTGAAGCAGCAGTAAAAATTCCGCTTACAATCAAAGCAGAGCACATTCGCATAATTAAAGATTGAATAAAAAAATTTGAAAATGTGAAAGAATGAATGAAATAAAAGTAATGGTTGATGGCGGAAAAGCAAGCGCTGCACCGCTCGCGCAAGCGCTCGGACCGCTTGGAGTCAATATCGGGGCAATTGTTGACGAAATAAACAAGAAAACAAGCTCTTTTTCCGGAATGAAAGTTCCGGTAACAGTTGTTGTTGATGCAAAAAAGAATTTTGAAATAAAAGTCGGTAGCCCGCCCACAAGCGCCCTGATTACAAAAGAACTGGGCACAGCAAAAGGGGCAGCAAACCCAAAAACAGAAACAATCGGAAACCTTTCAATGGAACAAGTGAAAAAAATTGCTGAAATGAAGGGAGAAAAAATGAATTCCTTCACTCTCGAAAAAAACATGCGCGAAGTAATTGGAACATGCAACAGCATGGGAGTTAATATTGAAGGGAAGCGCGCAAAAGAACTCCAAAAAGAAATCACTGAAGGAAAAACAAGGCTTGACTGAACGGCTTTGCAGATAAAATAGCCACAAAAAAATTGGACGCTCTTTGGCTAAAGCCCAAAGTGTCCTTTTGAGGCTTTAGGGGAAAAGCCTCTTTTGCAAAAAAATAAATGGTTCGCTCCTCCACGCCATAAATGGCTTGGCTTTCGCAAACCAAAGAGCGTCAGTGAATAAGAACGGGAGCAAATTGCAGAAGAAATGGAGTTATTTGCATTTAATAGTAGGCAATTTTAAAGCCAAAAATCGCTTAAAATGCCATTTAAAGACCATTTTGCGGTTTATATTGGGAATTAGTCATACCATAAATATTTTAATATAGTAACACTTCAAAGTATATTATTAGGTGATTATGGTTATATGCCATTTTGATCACCTCCGAAAACCAGTCGTCATTCTGGTTTTCAAACGGAGTTCGCAAGATGCTTATCTGTTGAACAGGTCGCTTGCGGGCGATGAGGGGCACTGCCCATATTAAAAATCAACTCCTTTTATTATTTTCTTTTTGCTCTATTTCGAAAAACGTAGTGCTCGGTTTTTTTCACTTTCTGAAAATTCGGGAGTAATAAGCTTAAAATTTTCTAGACTTTTTAGTTGTGATTCACCCAGTTTTCTGTGTGCCGCCGCTAAGTAATCTGCAAATTTAATGGTATCAGAAAACTTGGCCTTTGTTTTTAGAAATGAAACATTAATTTTCCTTCCTTTGCATAATCGGCGACAATTATCAAACATGACATCCATATCAAAGTTTGACTTTTCATCTATTATTACGTTATATTCTGGTTCGTATCTAATGCCATTTTTATCTTTAGTTTTTCCAACATAGCAATAGTTCTTAAGCAACCTGAAAATAAGCATGGCAATTGTTTTTTCTACCCAGTGCGCTTCGTGTCCAAAAGCTTGATGCTCAAGTAATCTCTCACGCCAGGCTTCTTTTTTAAAACACACAGAATACATTCGAACTTTATTTTTATCTAAAAATAAAACTATTTTTTTTAGTTCTAAGGCATCCAGTTTCGATCCTTTCATAGAATTGCTCTTAAGACGTGGAAAACGCACATGAAATTCTTTCAAAGTTTTTTGTTTATAATGCATATTAAAGCATACAAGACTTATGTAAATAGTTTCGTGGGGAACCCCACTAATATCAATAACATTTTCACTGACAAACATTCTTTCACATCGAATTAAGGTTAATCACGGCTTTATTAAATATTTGCTTTGGCGCACCCCAAATCAATTCTGGAGAAATACCAAACTCTCAAAAGCCAAAATAGAAGGAAAATAAGTGGCTTTTTCTAATATGCATACAAAAAATTAAACAATATTTAATCCTATTCCCTTTTATCTTCAAAAACAGTTCCTGCATAAAAACAGTAGTTTAGTTTCCTAATTGGATACCGTTTATCTGCAAAACTCGCCTGAACCAAAAGAATTTAAAGGCTTTGAGTAAATTAATAATTATTAATATCAATCTTACAGTCTTATTAAATCGCGAAGCGATTTATTACCGAGCAAAAGCGAGGTAATAATTTCGCCAGCCTTAATAAGGCTGTTTGGCATAAAAAAAGTCTCTCGCGAAGCATTTTTTCGCCAGCCTTTTTTCAAAAGGCTGTTTTTGAGACCGATATACCAACCAATGCCGTCAGGCAAATATTACCAAGCAACAGCACGATAATATTTTATGACGGTTTTAGTAAAACCGGTTGGAAGGTTTATTCAATGGATGAAAAAATTGTTCTGGAAGCATTGCAGTGCATGCGCGATTCAAGCAAGCAGCGCAAATTCAAGCAGGCAGTGGAATGCGGAATAAACTTTAAGGGCATTGATTTTAGCAAATCGGAAAACAGGATTGACGTGAGCGTGCCAATGCCGCATGGCACTGGAAAAGGAGAAACTCGCGTGCTTGTTTTTGCAAAAGACAAGGAGTTTATCAGCAACCTTAAAGCAAAAAGCCAAAAGTTCATTGAAGAAAGCGAGATACAAAAGATTTCAAAGAAAGATGCGGCAAAGCTCGCTGAAGATTACGACTTATTGCTCGCAGAAGGGCCAGTGATGATTACTGTTGGAAAATTTTTGGGTCCACAACTTGCCCCAAAAGGAAAAATGCCAAAGCCAATACAACCAAGCATTTCCGCAATTGAAGCAGCGGCAAAGCAGGTAAAAGGCGCTTTAAGGATTTCAAACAAAAAAGGAAAATTCATGCCGGTAGTGCAGGCGCGCATTGGCAACGAAGAAATGAAAAACTTGGAACTAGCGGAAAACGTTTTGGCAATTTACAACGCAATATTAAACACACTGCCAAGCAAGGAACAGAGCATAAAATCTGTTTTTGTAAAACTGTCAATGGGCCCGGCAATAAAAATCGGTGCAAAAAAAAGTGAAGAACAATGAAGAGCCACACCTCAAAATGGAAGCAAAACCAGTTTGCAGAGCTGAAAAAACTTGTTTCAAAATACCCTTCAATAGCCATCGCTGACCTTTCCGGATTTCCCGCAAACCTTTTTGCAGAAATAAGAAAAAAATTGCAGGGAAAAGCAATCGTAAAGGTTTCAAAAACCCGCGTTATCCAAAAAGTTATTGAAACAGACAAGGAAAAAAGCATTCTAAAAGACCAAGCGCAAAAAAGCATTGCAATTATTTTTACTGAAATGAACCCGTTCGAATTGTTCAATTTCGTAAAAAAAAACCGGGGAAAAATAAGGGCAAAAGCAGGCGCAATAGCTCCAGAAGATATTGTCATTCCGGCAATGGACACTGGCTTGCCTCCTGGCCCCGCATTAAGCGATTTAAAGGCAGCAGGATTAAATGTAAGGATTCAAGGAGCAACAATCCACATAATGGAAGACAAGACTGTCGTGAAAGCAGGAGAACAAATAAACAAGGCAGTTGCAGGCACTCTCTCAAAGCTCGGAATAAAGCCAATAAAAGTCGGCTTGAACATTGTTTCTGTTTTCGAAAACAAACTGATTTACAAAAAAGAAGTTTTGGACATTGACAATGAAAAAATATCCTGCGATTTCAAAAAAGCATACCTTGACAGCCTTGCACTGGCAATAGCAACACAATACTTTACAAAAGAAAGCCTTAAAATAATGCTGAAAAAAGCCGTAATAGAAGCGCTTTGCATTGAATCAAAACTCAATCTTGCAGCGCCAGCACTGGCACTGGAAACCAAAAACGGGGAAAAAACAACAGCACAGCCAGAGGCAACTGCCGAAAAGTAATGCTTATCAAAAAAAAATATTGAGGTGAAAAAATGGAATACGTATATGCCGCAATGCTTTTGCATTCCACAAAACACGAAATCAGCGAGAAATCGCTTGAAAGCGTTTTGGGGGCAGCAGGAGTAAAAGCAGACAGCACAAAGCTAAAGGCAATGGTTGCTTCGCTGAAAGAAGTCAACATTGACGAGGCAATAAAATCTGCTGCAATACCACAAGCTGCACCAGTTGTAGCAGCTCCAACAGCAGATGCAAAGCACGAAAAAAAAGAAGACACTGCAAAATCCGAAGAAGCAGCAGCAGAAGGCTTAGGCGCATTGTTTGGCTGAATCCCGCAAAAAAAATTTTTGCATTTTTCAAGCGTGATTTACAACAAAAAGCCTAAATAATTGAACAATTAATAAATCAAAAGCTGTTGCTTTTGAATATTCCTCGCACCAAAGCGCTCGGAATTGCTTTTTGCATATCCAAAAGAAGTTATGGGCTTCTTTTGTCCGTTGAAAACCACTGGTTTTCAACGTAGCAAACCGCAATAAATGTTCAAAAATTAAAGCGGTTCGCTATAGCCAAAACAAACAATGGTTCAGCAATCACAATTATGCAACACAGCAATCGTACTTGCCATTTGTCCACTATGACTAACAATGGACAAGATTTTATTGGTCGGTAGGATTTTGCGGGTCAGAGCCAACAAGAGCTATAGCCTTTCCACAACCATTACTTCTTTGCCGCTGTGTGGCTTTCTTTTAAAACCATTTCTTTTTGCAGCCCTTAAAAAAATTTTTGCCAACCTCATGGTTCGAAGCCTTGATTCTCCTACCCAAAAAAAAGGCAGCCTAAAAGATACTGTTTGAATTTTTTCCTCAATCGCTTTTTTGAAAATATGGTCCAAAATATGCTCTCTCCAGCCCCCGTGCTTTCTTGTAAGAGACTTTGACAGCTCGGGACATTCTTTCTGGGTAAAGCTTCCCTGAATAGTATCGATTTTTATGGAGCGAAAAGAATCAGTTTTTGGGCTAATGTCTCCACTTATTATTCCTACACAACCAGGGAATCTCTGGGCAGGAACGCCAGGGCCCATATGTTTTAATGCTTCGGCAAACTTTAATGCTTCATCAGGCTTTGGATAGTACATCCAATAAGTGAGCTTCACACATAACCTTGCTTCGGCTATCAAGGCTTTTTCACTTTTGCCTTGCTTGTCTAAAACATAAGCAACCCTCCTAAAGTTATAGGAACTATAATATGGAATGTCAACCTTCCCTTTGTGTTTATCCCAAAGAGAGATAATGGTTGTATACGTCTGCTGATTTTTCTCAGAAGCCATTGCCTGCTTTTTTCTATGGAAGAGATGGGATAGGCTCTTAGTCAAACCATTTTTAAACATTGTTTTAAGCCAGGGTTTCTTCAACAAATGGTCTTTTGCTTTAGGCTTTCCCCACATACCAAAAATAAAGTTAAACCCAAATAAAAATAGCCCCTATTCTTAGTTGAAAATCTCAGCATTTTTTGGTTTTGTCTTTTAT
Source organism: uncultured archaeon (assembly GCA_964402015.1). GTDB lineage: Archaea > Iainarchaeota > Iainarchaeia > Iainarchaeales > JAGVWC01 > CAYOAS01. Next base: position 15,530 of record CAYOAS010000009.1, read on the forward strand.
TTTCAAACCAAAAGTCATTAACAATCAGCATAATTCCAAATTTGTTGATAAGAAAATGGTTTTGAAATTAAAACAAGAAAAAGACTTTTAACAGAGCTGCCATACGGCAAAATCTTTTAAACTCCTCGATTCTTATTCTTTAGCGTTTTTCGCGTGGTTTAAATGAAAAAATTTGCATTAGTTTTAGTGTTATTGATGCTGTTTTTTTCTTCAAGCGTATTGGCTGTAATCCAAAAGGATTCCATGCAAATCTTTGCGGTTACAACAGAGGGCCAGGGCTTGGGTGCAGAATTGACTGTAACAACAGAGCTTGGAACCGGAAAGGTTTGGTCGAGCGTAAAGCCATTGGTGGGAACAACAACGCAAAACGCGGAGCGAACAGCAATTGAGGTTGCAAAGATTTATGCGGGCGAAGCAGACCAGTATGATTACAAGTTTGAAATAAGCAGCAATGCCTCTGTTGTCGAAGGCCCAAGCGCTGGCGCGGCAATGGCATTGCTTGCTGTTTCAATGCTGCGCAACAGGCATGTTCCAAGCGAAATCAGCATTACCGGAACAATTTCAAGCGACGGCAGCGTTGGGCCAGTCGGCGGGGTTTTTGAGAAAGCACAAGAGGCAAGCAGGCAGGGAATAAAATTATTTCTTGTTCCAAAAGGCGAGGTAAAACAAATAGTAAAATTGCCTTCTGGAATCCAGTCAGTCAACCTTATTGATTATGCCTCAAAAGAATGGGGCTTGAAGATTGTTGAAGTCGAAAACATGGACCAGGTGTTGAAACTTGCTTTTTCCGACATTGGGACAATTGATATAAACCAAAGCAATGATAAAAACATTTTTGATTTTTTGCCTGTTCCAATAGAGAACGTGCAAAGCCTTGGGCTAATGCGAGAAATAACTGCAAAATACATTGTTGACGGAAAGCAGCAGGTTGAATCAGCAAAAAAAGCATTGAATTCAAGCATGCTAGAAGACAACGAGATAGTGCAGGCGCTTTTGGCTTCGCTGAACAATTCAGAAGAAACCCTGAAAGAAGCGGAATTGCTGTTTGACAGGAATTTTTTGTACAGCGCTGCAAATTACGCTTTTCTTGCAAAAGCCAATGCAATGCTCGTTAAGGACATTGCCGAGAACCCATCGCTTTTGTCATTGAGCTCCACGCTTTTTCATTCGCGCTTGCAGGAAATAAAAAAGAAAGTGCAATTACTTGAAAGCGATTTGAGCGAATACATTCCGCTTGACTATCTTGAATGGCATATTGCAGCGCAACAGCGCGTTGTTTATGCAGACAACGCTATTTCCAGTCTTTTGTCCAGCCAGACAATTGTTGTTGACACTGGCGAAGGCGCTGACCAGTATGGCGCAATATTCAAGAGAATGCAGGATTACGAGTTTGCAGTGGCATGGTATGATATTTCAAACAGTTTTTTCGAGCAATCAAAAAAATCCACGAGAAAAATTTTGCCGGACAATGCTTTCAAGAATGAAATCGAGCCAATGATTGTGCAAGTGGAAAACATGCTTTCAGTGCTTCAAAATAAGGATAACGAGGACATAATGCGCAGATACAATGCTGCTGTTAGGGAAAAACAATTGGGTTGGTATTTGGCAACAGGTTTTGACGCTGCCCAGGCGCTCGCGCTTATAAATTCTTCAAAGCTTGCAAATGAGGAAACAGACTTCAACAAGCTTTATTCTTCCCTCACTGAAAAAACAGGCAACATAAGCGCTGACATGGAAAAAGCCAGTGGAGCATTTGTTTGGACAAACCTTTATCTTGACCATTCAAATTACTATATTTCCGGAGCGGATTATTACCTTGGGCAAAAGAGCGAGGCAAAAGCGCTTGAATCATTAAAAAGCGCAATATCCATTGTTTTCATGGCTGAAGAAATCGAAAAGATTTCAAAAGAATATTATGCGCATTATAATTTCATTCCTGAAAGCAAAATAATCAAGGAAAACAACGATTTGACTGCTTCTGTAAAGCAAAACGGCTTGCTGACAATAATCCTTGCAATCGGCTTTGTAGTCGGCTGGGCATTGGTTGTTGTCCTTGCAATAAAGGTTTTCAGAAAGGTTGCCGAACAAAAAAAATATTCATTGAAACAGCAAATAAACCAGGTCATCGGGCTGCAGGACAGGCTTGAAAAAGAGATTTTCAATGGAAAAATTTCAAAGGAAAAATATTTTTCCCTGCATGAAAAATACGCGGAAAGGCTGAATTTGCTTCAGGCAGCTTTAAAGGAAAAATCAGAGCAGGTTGTTGAAATTGACTCGCTGCGCGCAAGGCTGGTTGGATTAGAGCATGCACTGCGCAGCCTAAAATCGCACTATGATTCAGGCCTGGTCCTAAACGAGGATTACAAAAAAGAGGTTGAAATATTGCAAAAAGAAATGAATTCAATAAAAAGCGAAATCGACAACCAGAAAAAAGAGATTATTGAAGAAGAAATACAACTAAAACAACAGGCAATTGCGGATTTTGAAGGCAATGTTAAACAGTTTGGCAAGGAAAAAAAAGTGCCTGCAAGCGCGCCAAAGGCAAAAAAACAGAAAAAAAAGAAAAAATAAAAAAATATTGGTTTTTTCTTGCAGTAATCCAGAAGCATGCGGTTTTTTTTGTTTGTTCATTGCAATGGATTAACCGCTTTTATTTCCTTTATTTTTTTGAAGTCTTCCATGTTTTCTGTTAAAATGGTGAACATTTTGTTTTCTTTCATTGTTTCGGCAATCAGTGTATCCCAATAATGTGCTTTTGTTTCACTGCAAGTGCTTATTGCTGAAACAACAGTGCCGGGTTTAATCCCAAGCACAACAAATCCCCCGAACTCAATTATTTTTTGAACTATCTGTTTTGCATCCTCGCAAGCCATTGGTTTTGGTATTTTTTTTGTTACAGTGACAAAAAATTCCGAGAGAATCTGGGTGGATACAGCAAGCATTGTTTCTCCCTGAAAGCATTGCTGCAGCAATCGGCTGGCTTTCCTGTTTTTTTCAGGCTCGCTTTTGTCAAAAGCATAAACCAAAATATTTGTGTCAACGAATGGCGTTTCATCTTTCATGCAGTTCGTCCCTGTTAATTTTTTTTAGCCTGCCCATCTCAAAACCCTTGTTTAATA
>CAYOAS010000010.1:0-17108 GCA_964402015.1 uncultured archaeon
AAATAAAAGAAAAACCAAAAATAGATTTAAGTAAACAACTCCACCCTGTCGGATGGAGCTTTTAGAGACATATTGTCTCCTTTGGGTTGGGTAATGCAACAGCGTTTTCAGTCGCTTGTATTGCATTATCTTCATTTCCCCGAAAGAGAGCGTTTACTGGCACTCTTTTTGCAGAAAACTGGAAGTATTTCTTCCGCTCTGCAAACTTTTTGATGGCAACGGCGAGTGATGCTTTTCTATCACTGTTCACAATTAATCCGCAATTCCCACATCGGTAGATGGCATAATTCTTGCTGTCATGTGGAGGGTTCACCGAACCACACCCACTACACCATTTGCTCGTATGATAGGAATCAACATAACCCATTGGCACACCTGTATCAACGCTTCGTATCGCTGTGTTTATTGTTAGCATGCGGAATGGAATGAGTGTTACTTTTCTGTTAAATTTCTTGCTTTTATTAGCCTTAAATTTATGTAACCTCTCAAAGACAATCTTCGCTTGGTATTTTTCTGCTATTTTGTGAATCTCTTTTGCAACTTCTCCAACCGCATTCTTATTTATATTCTTGACTTTTTTGCTCAATTTTTTTAGTTTTTCTTTTGCTTTTGGAGAGCCTTTATCAGCATAACTTTGTAGCATTGCCTTTCGCTTCAATATCTTCGCTTTTTTATTGTATAAGTTCTTGCCGAGGTATAATTGCTTCAATATTTTGCCTTGTGGAGTCAATGCTGTAACTGATATATTGTTGCTGTTCGTATCTATTCCGAGAATGTTCTTGTAGTCTTTGTGGATTTTTTTCTTCTCAATTGTTGCGATTATTTCATTCCCATTGGTTAATCCGACTTGTTTTATTTTCCAACCGTTTTCTATTTGTTTTTGGAATCGCTTAACAGAACCATTGGATTCAATCGGTATGACTATCCTATGTCTTGGTTTCAATGTTATCGCAAAGCATAGTTTTTTGTTATTAAGCATGAACATTTTACAGGCTCTTGGTATGTTATAATCAAGCGTTATTCTCTCTATATTACGTTTTTCTATTGGTTTTTGTTTTAGATGAAATGATGAATGTATGAGATTCAACAAAACTTGGCTTGGCAGATACGACTCTTTGCGTATATTATTATAGACAAGTTGTTGCAGTTGCCCATTATCCTCGCAGGAATCAATATTCGGCAATATAAATTTCTTTATAACTCTCTTTGCCTCGGTTCTTGCATCTGACAGTTCTGACTGTTTTTTATGTGTTAATCCAATGCTTTGCAACTTTATGATTTTTTGCATATTATAATTCCCTTTCTATTGTTTTCCACAAATGCTTGTTTTTATTCAAAATTTCAATAATTTCGGCTTTATTTTCTATATTCCATTTATCGTTATTAAGAGCGGTCATAAATGTTTTAAATGAAAGCGATTCATTACATTTCATTGCATAAACAACATTATCAATATCAAAATAATCGGATAGTATCTTTCTTATTTTTGGATTTTCTGCCAATAGTTTCTTGGCTTCTGATTTCAATCCATTTATTTTATGCCTATTCTGATGAAACCAATATGCTTTTATGAGTTTTTGCTTTGATTTATATCCCCATCCTTGTGCTGTTCCATCAAATCCATCATTTGTTTTGGCGAACCATCTGTTTGTCCTATTTCCTTCGCCGTCTTCAATCAATTTTATTTCTATTTCCATATTATTTACCCTGATTTTCAACATATTTCTTGAGTTGTTCAAGTGTTACCTGACCTGTAGTTGCAAGGAAATATGACCTTGACCAGAATTTGTCTTCCCAAAGTGATTTTTTTACTTCTGGAAAATTTCTCTGTGTTTCTCTTGATGTAATTGTTTTGACCGCATTCAAATATCTGGTTATGTTAAGTGTTGGTTTTGCCTTAAATATCATATGAAAATGGTCTTTATCACATTCTATATTCAACACATTCACTTGGAAAGTATAACTTATTTCATATATCTTATCCTTGAGAAATTGGATTAATGATTCACCTATCAGAACTTTCCTTCTATATTTCACACACTGCACCAAATGGTATTGCAAAGCATATACCGAATGACTCCCCTTTTCAAGTTCATATTTCATAGTTATCGTATAAATTATATAACAATAGAGTTTATAAAGATATTTATCCAACATAAAATGTTGGTAAACGCCAAATTCCTCCCCCACCTATCGGAAAGGGACTCCTTTGGCATTAAGTTGAATCCGTCGCAGATTGCTGAATTATTTTTCTGCATAGAATGTTTTTCCTTTTTTCCTTGCCCTTAGTTTTAGTGTCTTGACTGCATTTTTGCTTGCGTTTGTTCCGAATTTTGCGTTGAAGTCCATCCACATTTTTTTGTTGTCTGTTTCTTCTTTTCTTTTGTATACCCATTTTCTTTGCAGTTTGTTGTAAATGTATGGTTTGCTTCTTTTGTATGCTTTTACCGCTATTCCGTCTCTCATGTAGCTTTGAACGCCAATCAAAATCGCTTTTGGCACTTTGACTGCCTGTGGCGTTGTAACAATCATTTTGACTTCTTTTCTTGTTTTTCTTTCCCTTGCAATTTCTGGGTATTCTTCCCTGAATTTTCTCATTGGCTCGCAGTTGTATAATTTCATTAGTGCTTCGTAGTATTCTGGGTCGTCTCTTATGTCTTCTCCTTTGCTTACTATGAAGTGTTCGCCCCTATAGTCGTTTGTTCCTAAGAAGTAGCCTTCAAATCTTTCTTTGAGGCGCATTATTCTGTCTGGTTGTGTCCTGCCTTCATGGATGTATTCTAAATCAGGTTTTTTGAGGTATGAAAGGAATCTTTCTGGTTCTTCCAAGATGGCAGCAATGCGACTGTCCATGTTTTTCACCTCGCCATGACTTCAGCGTATTTTTCCAGCATTCCGTTTTTCTGGTTTTTTAAATAATTTTTTTCCCTTGTTGTCTTGAATTTGAATTTTTTTCTCACTTGTTTCCAGTCCTCGCATTTTTTTATTGTGCATTTGTGCCAGCCTTTGAATGTTTTGAGGCACACATTGTTTTTTGCGAGAAAGACGCATCTTCGCTTGAATTCCTCAAAGCAAAACGGTCTTTCGCAGGACAAACAACCCACATAATAATAGATGTTAAGTGGTTAAATATCTTTTCGGAAGCTCCTTTCCGCTACAATTCCCTTTCCCCATAGTCTCTTATGAAGTCCTTCATGCCATTTAAATTGAATTTTCTTTCGCATAGCACCTTGTCCTTGTATTTGAGGCGGCCGGAATCGGTTGGGAGTTGTATTTGTTTTGGGTTGTAATTCTCAAGTTCTTGGTCTGTTAGTGGCATACATACATTCCATTTCTTGTTTTTGTCGCCGAGAACAAGGCTCATAGGACTTTTGAAAATGCGTCTGAGGTCGTAAAGTGATTTATCTTGCCCTTGCACCATGTCCACGTCTTCTATGTTGGTGGTTGCTTTGAAGGAGAATTTTGGCATGTCTATGGGTGCAATTAAGGACTCAAAGTGCTTGTAGGGTATTCTTATATGCCAACCACCTTCTTTCCCTCCCGATGGGTTGATTGTGTATGGCAATTGGTATTCATCCATTACTTCTTTTATCTTTTTTGCGTTTTCGTAGCCTTCTTTGAATTCCTTGCAGTCCAAGTCTATTGCGAAATCATATCCTGCCAAGTAATCTTTTGGGTTTTCAATGAAGTTGCCTATGAATTCTTTTTGCTGTTGTTTCCTTGCCTTGAAATTGAAGCTAAACAATGGCAGCGTTCCTTTTTGGAATGTGGCGAGTGAAATGTATAATTTGTATGCTTTTTTGTAAAATTGGAATGCGCTGAAGTTGCTTGATAGTGCTTCTAAGCTCCATGCCGTAATGTTCCTGATTGGCACTCCTTTTTTGAATTCGTCAAGTTCTGGTGTTTCTTCCTTGTTTTTGTATGGTAAAACAGACATTTCCCTGCCTTGTGCTGCCTTGATTATTTCAAGGAGAATATAGGATTTTTTGTAGTATTCATTGTGCTGCTCTATTAGTGTCGCCATTTATTCACCAAAACATTGTATTTCCAAGTATCTTTTTGTGCATTCATCGTGCAAATTGCATACTAAACATTTGCATTTCTTTTTGTGCGCAGGGTAATAGTCTCTTGTCTTTTTTCCGCATAACCTGCATATTCCCATTTATGATTCCTCTGCTATTCGGAGAGTGAATGACAACCTCATTTTTTCAGTTATGTAATTGAAGAAAGGATTCGTTTTTCTTATTCTATATACTGAAAATAGCAGTAGTATATCTATTGTTGAAATCAGGAGGGCGAGTAATGCAAAAAAGTTGTCATTGTAATATACAGATAGAAAAACTACTAATGGTGTAGTTGCAATAATTCCTGCTGAAATTATTTTGAACCAAGTGTGAACATCAATTGGGAATTTCAGGTTTACGCAGACTCCATACCAATAAACTTTTATTTCAGCATAATGCCCATAGTGCTTTGCGATAATTATGTGTGCTAATTCATGTGTCGCAAAAATGAATAAAGACCAGAATAATATAATTAGAAAGTCCATCATTTCACCAATTGAAAAAGAGGCGGTAGTAATCAAAATAACGCCTGTTCCTTTTATATTGCTCATTGATTGCGTTGGCAATGAATAAACCAGAAACTGACATGCCGTCAGTTTGTTTGCCTGAGACTGAGAATTTTATTATTGCTTCCTTTTTTTCAGTCATCTTTAGTCCGCCTTTCCATGTTCAAATCCTTCTTGCTCGGATTTCTTTTTGATTTCAGCAACCATTCCCAGAAACCTTTCTGTGTAAATTTCCACTGCCCTTTTTGAATTTGCTCTAAGACATAATAGTGAAGGGATGTCTAAATTGCATCTCGGACACCACATGAAAAAATTATATTCGCTGAATTCAAGTGATTCATCCCAATGCTTATCAAGATTTGTTTTCTTTTCTCCTGAACAGTATTTGCATTTTGCGTGGCAGATTGGGCAATTATAATCCAGTTCACAAGGTAGGGACATTAGCACTCCTCTAATTTTCCTTAATCCAACTATCTTTTCGGCTTCTTCATTCTTTGAAATGTCTTTTTTGTCCACTTTTCTCATCGTCTTTACCCCTCTTTTATTCAATTACCCTACCCTATTTGGCTCTTTTTTGTGTTCTTTATTCCGCTTTTCTACAAATTCAGCCAATTCTTGTAGGCAGTCCACACTCCAAACGCAATCAGCGAATGGCTGGAAAACATATCTCCTCCATTTTCCAAGCCAATAGATTTTGCCTAAGATACTGAAATCGTAATTAGATTCCACAAGCCAGACTTTTGTCTTTGTCTTTGGCTTTAGTTCTGATTCCTTGAATATTAGGTGGCTAACTTTTTTTGGTGTGCTTGGCATTTCCCTTCGCCTCCATCGCTTTGTTCAAAAAATTTGTTCTGTAAAAATCAATAGCTGGTCTTGTTACTTTTTTGTAGAATATTTTTGCTTTTTCACACCCTATTTTGTTGGCGCAGGGATAACTGCAAAATCTTTGATTCCATGATTCGGGAATATATTTTTTTCCACATAAATTACAGAATAATTCCTGCATTTCCTTTCACCTTAGTTTTTCCATTTTTTTGAATATGTCGTATCTGAGGTAGCAGTTTTTTTCTCCATCCCAGATGAATATTTCTTTGTCTTTTATTTTTCTTTCCTGCATCAGGACATCTGCTTTGATTCTTCCTGTTGCCTCAAGGCGGTTGTTGCTGAAATATAGCAGTGGTCTGTGTTTTTTGTCCATTTTTTCTTTTGCGATTGAGATTGCGTCATATATGTCTTTGTATGTGAAGCATTTTCCTTCAGATTCATTCACCATTTCTCCGAGATTGCTGTATCCCCATTTTTTTGCTATTGAGTCTAATAAGTCTTCTTTGCTGACCATTTGCAATCCCTTTTTACCTTTGCTTAAATTTGTATCCTTTTTTCTGCAATTCGTTAAAGGCATTTTCGTATTCTTTTTGAAGTTTATTGGTTTCTTCACCAAAATTCTTGATTTTGTTCTCTATGTCTTTTTGTAGTTTGCCAATATCTATTTCTTTTTCTTCTAAAGACATTTATCCACCTTTTTCTTTGCAATCTCTCCGACATAGTTCTTTTCCTTTTTTGCTTATTCCCCTTTCTTGTCTTCTCCTGCATGTCTTAATCAGAATCATTTTGTGTGCGACTTCGCACATTATTCTGCTTTTCATAATCATCTTACCTCAGTAGTTTTTCCAATCTGGTATCCAATCCTCGCAGCAATCATAGCATAGGTTTCCGCATGTGGATATTATTTTTAGGTGGCTGACGCAAAAATTCTGTTTGCATTTCTCGCATGTGAATCTTGCTTCATCGCTTCCGCATTTTTGGCATTGAATTGACTTGGTTTCCGATGTCATAGAGCCTCACACATTTTCTTGAGCAGAAAAAACTTCCGTTTTCCATCAATGGGGAATTTTCGTCAATATCCCCTATTTCTTTTTTGCAGGTTTTGCAGAACATCTTCATACTCCCAAGTCCTCAAATCTTTCTTTTGCCTCGCTTATCGCTGACTCGGCGAGATTGAGAGATTCAATTACATCTGTTATTTCATCATTGATGTCTTCAACTGTGTAATTTATTCCGTCTATTAGTTCTTTTATTTCTTTGAGTTGCAAAAATATTTTCGGGTATTTTCTTTCAAATTTTTCTTTTGCTTCTTTTTTGGTTATTTTGTCTCCTTTGTTTCTTATGCCATCGGAAGCAATTAGTGAGGTATTATCTAATTCATCAATCAATGTTTCAAGTGCTTCACTGATGGTTTCTATTTTTGCTGTGAATTCTTCAATTTTTTTTTCTGCTGTGTCTAATTCTGTTTTGTCCACATTTATCCCTCCTTTATTCTATTAGCCCTAAGTATGTTTTTCCTATTTTGATTTCATAGCACCCTTTTTTTGCCACTGGCTTTATTTTGTCTTTTGTCAATAGCTTGTGGATTTTGAGTATTTGGTCGTATTCCAGTGGGGCAAGTGCTTGTTTGATTAGTGTTTTTTTGTCCACAACTTTTTCTATTTTTTCAGCAATTTCTTCTGCAATTGTATCGTATTCCTTTTCATTATAAGGAATGAGTTCTAATTTATAGTCCCCTTGCCTGTGCTTTGATTTTTTCAAAAGATATTTCTTTTTGTCAATTACCATGAATTGCATTTTATCGCCTCCTTGAGGTATATTATCCTTGTGAAACATCCGCAAGTTGCTATTGGATGGTTATAGGGGTTTTTGCGTTTGTTGCAATTGATTACAGCACATTCATCACAAAGTTCCCTCATTTCACCGTCTCCTTGACTTCCAGTGGGAGGGTTGAAAATTGCACTTTTCCCAACTTCTCACTTTTCCATCTGAAATTTCTCCGTTTTTATCTTCTATTCCGCAAATAAGGTCGCAATGCAGAGCTACTAATCCTAAATCATTATCTGAGTGCTTGCAATTTCCGCATCTCTCGGTAATCATTTCACCGCCTCTTTTGCTGATTCTATATTGCATTTTAATTGCTTGATTAGTGCTTCTTCAGATTCTTTTTTGCTAAAGCCGAAATCTTGTTGTAGGCATTTTGAATAATATTTTAAATCTCTTTTATTTTTAATTTCAAGTGCGAAACGCCAAATTGCGAGGGGCTTCATGGCTTCATCAAGATTTGTGTTTTCATTAATCTCAATGACTCTGCACATTTTTCATCACTTCCTTTTCATTTGTGCAATTGTTTTGTCAATTGCATCTATTGTTTCTTTATTTTCCTTTGCGTATTCCTTAATGTCTTTTTCGCTGAAAGTTGAGCAATTCCGCATGAAGTCAATGAATGTGAATGAATTTTTTTTATCCAAAAATATCCTCTGCCCCTCTGTTTTCGCTTTTTAAGAGTCTCCTAAGTTCCACAATTTCTTTTTCAAGTTGTTTTATGTCAATTTCGTATTTGTCATTGGTTTGCAGGAGAATTTTGTTTGTTTCAAGCAAGTCAAGTATCTTGAATCGTGCCTCGTCTTCAATTTTGGTAATCTGATTTTCATGTTCCCCCTTTATTTTTATTAATTCAACAACAAGGTCTTGTATCTTGTTTTCTTTTTTAATGTTATTGTCTATTATAGTTATATTTTGCGCTGCTAATTCTATTATTGCGTTTTGATTCTTTTCATTAAGCTCTTTGTGGAATTTTGCTTCATCGCATTTTGCATTATAGGCTTTTATCAAGTCCTTATATTCTTTTTCGTAGCTCTCTCGGCTTGCTTTTTTCATGCAACCTCGCCATCCGCTTTGTTTTTTGCTTTAATATCTTCATTTCTTTTCCTTCTGCAATCAATTCTGCTAAAGAGTATGCTTTTCCGCATCCTGAGCAAAGTGAAAATGGTTCGTTTTCCACTACAAAAATGTAGTATGTTGGGCATAGGCAATCTGGGCAAATGATTGAGTCAATCTCATTCATTCTTTATCACCTCTTTGCTTGTGAAATAGGATTACATGTTGTCTTACTTCGTCATCAGTTTTTCCCTTGTAATTGCAATAATAGCAACTATGTTTTTTTATTTTCATATTATCCTGTCCTTTATTTTTTTGTTTTTCAGGTATTCTTTTGCGTATAGCCTGAATTGCTCTTGCGAAGTTGCGTGGCTGATTTCGTTCTGGTATAGCTCGGAAAAATCCGATAATAGTTTTGACAAATTTATTTTTTCCCTTTCGTTCATTCCTTCACCGCATTTTTTTTCCGCCAATAATCATTTAACTCTTTTCCAAATGCACAATTTAAGCAATGCGACGCAAAAAAAAGCCCTTTTTTCAAATCTCCTTCTGCATATTTACTATAAGTATAACAAAGAAATTCCAACCTTTCTTTTGTTGTCCATTTTTCTATCTTCCCCCAATCTTGCTCATTGTAATCTTTCCTCATTTCATCGCCTCTCAGAAGTCCAGATACTTCCACATTCTTGACATAACCACTGTCTGTGAGTCTCAAGCACTTCCATTTTTCTATTTCCACAGCTCTCACACCTCATTTCACCGCCTCTTTTTCAATCATAACTTCTTTTTGCTTTAGGGTGATTATTGCGTCTGCATTTTCCAATGCTTTCTTTTCTTTTTCATCTTTGAACAGAAAGCAGATTTCTAATTTAATTGCTTTTCCTTCACTGTAAATTGCGATATTCTGAAATGCATCAAGTTTTTTAATTGTTTTTCCTGTCCATTCCATCAATTTACCTTTATCTTTTTTCCACAACCATCTTTTAAAGCTGATTTTTGTAACTTTGGATAAATTCATGTTTTCACCGCCTTTTCAAATCCTATTGCCCATACATCTTCAGTCAATTTTAATTTTTTTGTGTTTGCTTTTTGTATTGCTTCAAAGAATTCTGTATCGTTTTCAAATCCTTCCTGCCAGACATCGTAATCGCTTATTTCGCCTATTGTTTCCTGTTTGATGCTTTTGATTTTTATTTTGAGTTTTTTTCCTTTCCATTTGGCGCATTTTTGCCCTCTGCCTAATTGAACCGAGTAGCTTTTGCCTACTTCGTATTTTGCCCTTCCTCGCATATCCTCAACTTTTACTATAACCCATTTTCTTTTGACTAAGCCCCAAGTGGGCTTTTCTTTGCCCCATTTGATTAGACGGCGAGTTTGATTTTTTTTGCCTGTGGCTATTAATTTTCTTATGTCTTCTTTGTAGATTTTTGGGTTGAAAATCATTTTTTCACAATTCAAGTTTTTTCAATAAGGCGATGAATTTTTTATTGACTGGTGGGCAACATCCTAATTTTGTGAATTTACCATCCTTTTTGAAGTAACATCCATTCGTAGTCAAGATATACTCAGGCACTTTGTTTCACCTCGCATAACGCATCGTTATTGCATCCTTGAACAGTAAATTCGCCTTTGAGTGCTTCACAGACTTTTTCTGCTGCATCATAGCCTTGAATTACCATGTGCGAATAGTTTCCATCTATATCTTTTATGTGCAACTGCCATTCTCCCCCATACCTGTTTTTTTCGTATATTCCAAAAATGAATAGCATTATGAGCATTACTATAAATGCGATGCCTGCTGCATCTACCAAGTCAGTCATCTGTTTCCCCCCAAAAAAATTACAAATGCAATTACGACAGTAAAAAGCATTACGATAATTATTATGTCTGCTTTGCTTGGGAGTATTTCTTTTTTTATTGTTTGCCAGATTTTATTCGGCATCAAAATCACCTATCTCTATTTTGAATCTAAGCCTTGTGAATTCTGTTTCTGCTGTTGCCCCTATGTATGCTGAAAGCCTGCTGTTGATATATTGTATGAGCTTCTCTTTATCTATTTTTCTTTCTGGCATTTTTGCACCGCCTTTTCGTTGAGATGCATTTCCAATAGCATCAAAATGAGGATTGCTGTGAGAATCCAAAATCCGTAAAGCAAGAATCTTTCAAAGCCCCTTGATGCGAATATAAGTGGCTGATAACAAGGTTGGTTTTCATTTAGAACCATTGAAATCATTATGAAAACTATTATGCCAACCAGAATTATTTTAATCTCCATCTTCCCACTCCCCATTCACTTTTTTGAATCTTTTTCTTGCGAATTGTTCATAAATTGCTCCCAAGTGTGAGCAAAAAAAGTATTCCCCTTTTTTTTTCTTCATTTGGTGTGCTTGGCAGGAGCATTCAAAATCACCCCATGAATTTTTTTCTAATTTGTAGGTTGTGGAATTGTAGCCAATAATTGGTTTGCAAATGAAAACTCCGTTTCCTGCATATTGTATGCAGTCATGCTCAATGAGTTTCAGGATTTTGTTTCTTTGGCTTTGCAATAAGTCTCTTGCTCTTTCTGAGTAGAATTGCACATTTTTTGGGTCTTCGGTCATAAGTGGGTCTCCGATAGATAGCATAAGGTGATTTTTCTCATGCACTCCTCGCAATAGTATCTTTTTGTTAATTTTATGTGTTTTATGTCCATTGGCACATGGATTTCCCTGAAACCTGTTTCATGCAATGCTGATTCATACCACCTGATTGATTGCCCACAGTGATTGCATTCAAATAGTTTTTTGCTCACTTTTTCACCTGTTTTGGCAATAATGATTTAAGGAATTTTAATTCTGCTTTGGCGAGTAAAACACATTCTTTGCAATTAGGCTGAATTTTGTGGGGGAAGCATGGGTTATGTGTCAGGTTATGATGGTATAACCACTTTTTGTAGGGCGTATTCTCACAAAGTTCTGCTCCACTCACATCAGATATTATGCATTCATCACAAAGTTCTCCATCTATATTAATAAATATTTGGCATAGGGGGCAATTTATATGCCCCTTATCCTCTCCTGTTCCTTTGGCTATATTCTCCCATTTTTTAATGCTTCCTTTCAAAGCCTTCAATGTTTTTGCGTTCACCTTTTCACCTGTTTTAGCAGCTTCAAAAATTCTTTTTCGTCTGGTAGGTGTTTTGCTTCACCTCTTTCATCCCTGATTTTGTGCCTTATTTCTATTAATTCTTCCCATGTGTGTTTGTCAGGGTCTAAATTGTGCCTTCCGCAGAATTCCTTTAAGGCTGTGGTGTATCTTGTGCCTATTCCCATAATCTATTATATAATTAATAAGTGAATATAAATATAGCGATTTGCCTTACCGAAAGGTTTAAATATGAGGATATATACAAAGTATATATGGCTTATAAAAAATTCAATCTCAAAAGAGTGCCTTATGGAAAGGCGGATACACCGCTTGAATTGAGAGAATATACAGTCAAAGAATTTCCGACAAGTGCTGTTGGCACAATCAATGAAATCGCTGATTTTGTCAGGGATAGTTTGCCACAAAAGAAAGTCATATTGAGGACAAACGATTCGGGGGAATTCAAATTTAATTTTGAGGTGAAAGCATGAAGGGTTCTACTGAGGAAGAAATCAAGGCTGAAGAATTTTTGAGGAAAACGAATACTGAGTTTAAGGCTGTTTTCATTGTGCATGACAAATATTTCCCTGATGATGAGGAAAAGCGAGATATATATGAAATAGCTCTCAGGAGGGGCAATAGGGAATATAAATTTAAATTTGGTCAATCTATTTGTAATTCTGGGCAGTGGAAAGTTTGGTCTTCTCCGCCTCGCATTGTAAATGGGAAAAGACCCACGAATACAACTGGCTGCCAAGTTGAAAGAAATAAGGATTTTCAAGAGCCGAAGCCTTATGATGTTTTGGCTTGTGTGCAGAAGTATGAAGTTGGCGAATTCAATGAGTTTTGCATGGATTTTGGTTATGACGCTGATAGCATTAAGGCATTAGGGGTCTATGAGGCTGTGAAAAAAGAGTTTTCTGAATTACAAAAGCTCTTTTCTGATGCTGAATTGGAAGAAATGCAGGGGATTCAATAGGAGGTTTGGGCATGGAGAGAACGAAAGAGGATATTGAGGAAGAATTGGGGGAATTGATTGAAAGGAAAGATGAGTTGGAGGAGGAGATTGGGGAATTGGAAGATTATCCTGATGAGGATGAGTATAATGATTTTTTGGATGGTTGTTATCCTCTAATAAAAATTGGTTGTTGCACTTTTAGTCCTTCGCAGGTTTTGAGTGAATGTGATGAGACAGCCTATAATGAGGGATTGAATGAGTATTATAGCGAAAGGACTGATGAAAAGAAAGAGGAATTGGAAGAAGTGCAGGGCAAGATAAAGGAATTGGAAGATGAATTGGAAGCGATGGGGGTGAAAGCATAGGCACAGATGTTTATATGGGCTGGAAAGGAATGACAAAGGAAGAAAAGAAGGCACAGATAACAGGTTTTGCTATTGATTGCGGTCATGTTGGCTATCTGAGGGCATCAATAGGCATGAAAAGGGGGAGTCTTGTATTGAGGGGAATTTTCCCTGAACGGATGTGGGATGGGAAATGGCATGGATATGATTTTAAGGGAAATTTCAAGATGGTTAAAAGCATGATTCGCATTTATGCGAAAGATTCCGATGATGTTGTGTGGGCTGAATCGGTTTTGGATTTCTTTAAATTGGGGGTTGAGAAACAGGAAAAGAATCTGAAGCCAAAAGTGGAGATAAGTTGGTAGGTGAAGATATGGATGGTGTAGAAGAATTGGAAAAACTTAGGGATGCAGTAATTGATGAGTTGCCAAAAATGACTGATGGGGAATTGAAGGATTCATTGGCTAAGTGTTTCGCAGAAAGGGGTATGTTAATTTGTTCTGGGCAATATGCAGCGTCAGATGCGCTCAGGAAATTGCAGGAAAAAATTGCTGAGGAAATTGAGAATAGGGATATCCTTAAAGGGGTGGAAATATATGAAGACCATCTATAATTTTAAGGGCAAAAAGAAAAAGGAATTGATTGCCTTGATGAAGCACCAGATTGAGTTGAAGGAAAGGGAATTGGCGATTCTGGATGAGTTTTTAGTTCCTGATAGGCAATGCATTAAGGTTGCGAAAGATTTTTTGGCTGGAAAGACAACCCTTGAAAATTATCTTTTGGTCGCAAAGAAGGCTAATGAATTTTACAAGGAATTGGGGAAGGGTGTGGCGGAATGAAATCGGATAAATGTGATTTTTGCGGAAAAGAATCTGGTCTTTTAATCCCTTTAGGTAGGTATACAGTCTATTGTTTTGGTTGTTATAGGGCTTATGTGAAATACTATGCAATAAATAAGGAAAACCAATTGGGGAAATTGGTATTCAGGGAAGCGGAAGAAGATTTAAAAAAGTTAAAGTGGTGGCGTATGGTCAGAAAGTGGTTTAAATGATTTTCAAAGAGCCTCTTACTGAAAAAGAGAAATTGTTTTTGTGCGAGTTGGGGCATAGTATGATTCCTCCAAAGATTTCAAATGAGGATTTCGGGAGATTGTGGAATAAGTTCCCTGATGAGGGAAAAGAGGAATTTGAGGATTTTGTTTTGGAGTTCGCCAAAGCGGTTAGGGAAATTGATAGAGGCAAGGCAATAATGGGGGGTGCATGCAAATGAAGCTAATCGTAAAGTCTAAGGATTCTGAGATTGAGGCTGAGGCAATGATTAATGGTGAAGTGAAGAAGTTTGGCAGTTCTGCCCATGTGATTGTGCCTAAAAAGTGGGTTGGGCATAATGTAGTGGTTTTGGTTAAGAGGATTGTTGGTGGTTGGAATGAGGGTTATTTGAGGGGATTGAATAAGAATTATTCAAGAAAGGGTATAAATAAAATTCAGGATAGAAAATTAAAGGATGTTGTGGATTAGTCTTCTGTCTTGACGAAGTAGAGGTCGCCTTCAAATTCAAAGCTGATTGCTCTTTGTTTCCATTTGTTCACTTTGTTTTCAATCCATTTTTGTAATTTATCTCTGTTTTTCAGATATCTTTTTTTTGTTGAAAATGAAGTTACTTTTACTATGTCATCTTCTATTAATTTTTTTTGGTCATCTATCCATCCGCCGATTGCCTCTACTGATGTGTATCCACCGAAAAAATTTGATAAGTCTGTTCTTGTTTCTTTTATTCTTTCATTGTATTCCTTATTGCTGATTTCTTCGTATTTATCTGTTTCTTTGTGATAAATTGTATTTGGCACATATACTGCTGTTTCCATTTGCAGGTGTTCATATTGTTTTGGTATTTTTGTAAATGGTTTTGATGAATAATATTTAATTGAGCCAGCCCTGAATATTTTTCCTTTTTTGCTTTTCCTATAATGTTGTCTTTGCTTGCTTCCTTTTTTCGCCATGTGGGTTCACTTCAAATATAATTTTTTGAGTTCCATCATTCTTTCGTATTCATTGTTTGTTAATGGTCGTTCTAAGCTAATGTTGCTTAAAGCCTTTAATTCTGCCATGCCTATTGTTTGCTCAAATTCTGTTATTGCCTTTTTCTTTTTTCTTTCACTCATTTCTTTTAATGCTTTTCCCATGATTTCTTTGTGCCAAAATGGGTTTAGTGATACGCCTTGTTCTGCACCTTCTATTATGTCTTGAAATGCTGTTGTTTTTTGTTTTTCTCTTTCTCTTGCTTCTTTTTCAAATACAAATTTTTGCATGACTTTTCCAGTTGCCAATCCGCCTATTCCTCCGCCTATATAACCGAGTGGGATTCCGAGTGGTGGCATGAGTGTTCCTGCTGCGAGCATTCCTCCGTATGCTCCGCTTATTCCCATTATTGCTGGTGCGTGCCTTTCCATGTATGGCAATTTTTTTCTGATGTCTGGTTTTTTTCTTTTGGTTTTAATCCCTTTTCGTGAAAGGGAGTGGCGGATGGACTCTAAAAACCATGACATTTTTCATCACTTTTTTTCCTTATTTTGATATATAATTGTGGGTAATCTCGTATCTAATCCTGTTGCTTCTGTGAATATCTCCTGTAAATTATCCCAATAAACTCCTGAATATTTTTTAATAATGATGTAATCAAATGTTTTGTGTTTTATCTTTCCGAATTCAACATCATATAAATCGGCAGGGGTTAATTCTATTTTCACATGTGTAATATTATTTGCTCTTGGAATCTGGAAACTCAGGGAGTCTTTGCTATAAACAAAATTCTTTGCACCAGTCATTACAATAAATCTTTTGCCTCCTAATTGCGTGAGTATTGTTGCTGCTACTTCTTTATCGTTATTTTCATTTGATGTTTTATTAGAAACTGTTGCAATTTTTTTCTTTCCCCTGTATGGCGGTGCTTTGCCGTATTTTTTTGCTGCTGAGTGTCTCAGGCTCTCTTTATCCCAACCTTTCATGTTGAATCACCTCTTATTTTTTCTTTTATTTTTATTATTAATGGTTTAATGTCTGAAGCATATGGCAGATAGTCTCCGCCGAATGATAGGTTATGCAGTAATTTTGCTTTTCCAAAGGTTTCTTTTAAGTTCAATTTTTCTGATTCTTTTTCTATGTTTGGTGCTTTTACATGGATTTTTTTTGATTTGTATGCAAGATAGTGCTTGTATGCTTGCCATGCTTTTTCTGTTGCTTGGGCGTAATGAATGTAATTTTTTGTTTCTTCAAATTTATTTAATTCTTTTTCTGCTTCATCAATCAATTGTATTGCTCTGTCTTTTATTTGTGAAAAATCTATTTTTTCTTCTTTGCTTTTGCTTGGTTGTTCTTGTTTGGTGAGTATTCCTTTTGCAGCCAAAGCATGCCTATATTGCGCACCAAACCAGCCTTTCATGTTCAATCACCTCTTTTTGTATTCTTTCCCTGCTTTTTTGTATTCGCTTTTGACTTTTTTTGTTATTCCTGTTGTTCCTTCTTTGACTGTTTTTCTTCCTGATTTTAGTCCTTTTGCAACCCATTTTGTGCTTTCTGTATACCAATCACTCATTCACTTCACCTCTTTTTTCTTCCTGTTTTAATCCCTTTGCGAGCAAGTTGGTGTCTGTATTGCTCCAAGAACCAACCGCCTTTTTTGCCTTTTTTCTTTAGTTTTGCTTGCATTTCTTTTAATTTGAAGTATGCCCTGTTTCCTATCAATGCCCCTAAAGCTGCGCCTGTCCATGTTCCAACCCCTTTTGCGACTGGAGGGGATAAAACGAATCCTGCTGCCATTCCTGCTGCCATTCCGCCTACATCAAAATATTTTTCTCCTTTGTATTCTTTTTCTTCTCTTTTTATTCTTGCCAATTCTTTTTTGTATGCCTGTTCTTCTTGTTTCTTTGCTTTTACATCCAGTAGGGGTAGTGGTATCGGCATTTTTAATTCACTCCTTTTATTTTCATTAGTTTTCTGGTGATTTCAAGCAGTCCTATTGGCTTGCTTTTGAACGCCTCTATTTTGAATTGTTTGACGAGGCTGCTTACTAATCTTGTTGAATGTATTTTCCCTTTCTTTGAGATTATGCTGCCTGCTAAGAAGGTTTTGCCTTTTTTGCTGTGCCTGATGTGCCTTATTTTTTTTGTTCCTTTCTTTGTCATGTTTTTTCACTTAAATTTCTCTTGTAAATATTCCAAAATGTTCTTTTTTTGTTTCAATTTATCTTCAAATTTCTTTTCCTGTATTTTTTCAATTTCATATGAAAATCTTTCTTGTAGATACTCTAAAAATCTTTTTCTTTGTTTTAATTTATTTGATAACCTTTCTGCACTTTCTTTCGCAGTTTCATATGATCAAAGTGCATTAATAAATTATGTTACATTTAA
>CAYOAS010000011.1:0-16130 GCA_964402015.1 uncultured archaeon
TGGTAAAAAGTTTAACAGTGGTTCATGCAATGGGCGGGAAGAACATTAATTGGGTTTTTAATGTTCGGCGGCGCTTTTGCTGGTTTGTGGAATACTTTCAGATAATGGGAACGAACAGGGATGTTTTTCAGAAAGTTTTGGGAATAGATTTTTCTTATTCTAATATGAAAAAAGACGCAGATTATAATGAGTATACTGATCCCCAAGAAGACGCTCGTTCTTTGGAGATTATTGAGGAAAAAACAATCAATGGATTTGGCTTTTTGCGTGGCTTGGCTGAGAAAAGCTATAAAAAAAGCGAGTTGCTGGTTTCGACTGCCAAAAAGGTTTCCTGTGCAAAGTATGCAGAAATGTCTTTGCCGGAAATTAAAATCCTTTTTGATGAAATTGCCTTGGAGTTGATGGAATACCAGCCAATAATTTTTATGGTTTTTCCGGTTGAAAAATATTTGGAGGAAAAGCTGGAACAGAAAATAAAAAAGATTGCGTTTGAGAAAGGGCTGCAGGAAAAATTTGATGAATACCTTTGCGTTTTTTCAAGGCCAAAAGCCGAGTTGGCATTGATTAGTGAAGAGAAAGCCCTTCTTAACCTGGCGATTGCAAAAAAAGAAGGAAAAAATATTGACGCTGGATTGCAGAGGCATATTCGGGATTTTGCTTGGATTCCGGCAGACGGCCCTGCAGAAAAGCCTTGGACCAGAACAGATTTATTAAAAAGAATAAATGAGATGGTTAATTCTGGCCCGAAAGAAAAACTTGAAAATATTCTTTTTGGGGAACAAAAAAGAGAAAACGATTTCAGGAAATATTTTAAAGAGCTTGGGTTAGATGGAGAAACAGCTGGATTGATTGTGGAGCTTGTAAGGGACTTTGTTTACCTTAGAAACTATCGTGCAGAATGCTGGGCGCAAGCGTCATATAGAATCAGTGCGTTCTTGGAATTTATTGCAAAAAAGGCAGGGCTTTCCTTGGACGAATTGATAGCGTTAGGTTCCAATGAAATCAGCGATTTTTTGGGAACAGGAAAAACTATTTCAAAAAAAGAGATTAAAGAAAGAATGAAAGCTTATGCTTACATTAAAATTAACGGGGAGTATAAAGCGTATTTTGGGGAGGAAGCCCAAAAAATTTGGCATAAAAAAGAAAAACAAAAAAAAATTGTGGCTGCCAGTGAATTAAGAGGGAATATTGCAAACAGGGGAAAAGTTGTTGGGCTTGCCAGGATAGTAAAGGAACTTTCTGACCTGCCAAAAGTCAAAAAAGGCGATATTCTTGTTGCATCCATGACTGTTCCGCAATTCATTCCTGCAATGGAAAAAGCAGCAGCGTTTGTAACAGATGAAGGCGGCATAACCTGCCACGCAGCCATAATAGCAAGGGAATTAAATGTTCCGTGCATTGTCGGAACAAAAAACGCTACCCGCATTCTAAAAGACGGCGACAGAATAGAAGTCGATGCAATTGCAGGAATTGTGAGGAAAATTGCAAAATAGCCGAATTAATTTTGCATCATTTGTTTTTTACTGCCAATCGAATGTCTGATGCAACGACTGTTTTTCTGTTTGCGTGCGCTGCTAATTGTGCTGCCTGTTGTGCGATTTCTATTCCTTTTTCTTCAAGCACTTGCGCTAATTCAGCAGCAGCTTCTTCAGAAACCCTGCCGGCACCAGCCTTTCTGATAATGCGGTCAACAGCAGCAATTGGTAATTCGCTCAAAAAAACCACCTTAAAAGAGCTTTAAAGCCAAAAAGCCTTTAAAACTATCCTGAAAACCGAAAAAAAAGCCTATAACTGCCTTTTTTTGTTTATTGTTTTTTTTGCAGGGGAAGCGAGCCTTGGGAATGCTTTAAAACCAGTTTTTTGCAAGAGTTTTTGATGAATGAGTTCATCCAGCAGCCTTTTGCTGTGCAAAAGCCTGGGGAAAAAACGCACTTCGTGCATAACCCTTTGATTAAACCGGATATTGTTGAGGCGCGCTTGTACCAGGAGGTTTTGGCTGCAAGCATTTTGGAAAAAGGAAATTCGCTTGTTGTAGCGCCAACAGCGCTTGGAAAAACAATTGTTGCGGCGCTTGTTGCTGCAGAATTGCTTTCAAAGAATCCGAATGCAAAGATTTTGTTTCTCGCTCCCACAAAGCCGTTGGCAGCGCAGCACCAGAAAAGTTTTCGCAAAATTTTGGCAATTGCGCCGGAAAAAATTGAATTGTTCACTGGTTCTATGCGCCCGAAAGAGCGGGAAAAGCAATGGCAGGGCGCGAGCATTGTTGCTGCCACTCCGCAGTCAATAGAAAACGATTTGGTTACTGGCAGGATTGATTTGTCGGAAATTTCTTTGCTCGTGGTGGATGAAGCCCATAGGGCCATTGGGGACTACGCTTATGTTTTTTTGGCGCAGCGCTATATGTCGCAGGCAAAAAAACCTTTGATTCTGGCGCTGACGGCAAGCCCCGGGGGCAATGTTGAAAAAATCCAGGATGTTTGCAAGAATCTTTTTGTCAAAAACATTGAGATAAAATCCTTGCAGGATGCTGATGTTGCTCCGTATGTGAATGAAATAAAAGTCCAGTGGCGCACTGTTGACTTGCCAAAGGAATTCTTTGAAATAAAGCAATTGCTCGAAAGTTTTATGGTAGACCAATTGGAATTCCTGAAAAAATTTGGTTATGCGTGCTATATGAATGCAAATTTCATGCGCAAAAAAGACTTGATTGCATTGCAAATGCAAATTCGAAAGGATTTTGCTGTGCGCGCAAAAAAGAATCCCGCAATTTATTCTTGCGCTTCAAAGCTCGCCGCATTGCTGAAAGTGAGCCACGCAGAATTATTGCTTGAAACGCAGGGCATCAGCATGCTGCAATCTTATTTTGAAAAAATAAAAACTGTTTCCACCCAGCAAGGAAGCCCCAAGGCATTGAAAACAATTCTCGCCGACGAAAGAATTCAAAAAGCAATTAACCTCTCGCAGCAATTGTCAGACAAAAACACCCTGCATCCAAAACAGGTTCTGCTGAAAGAAATTTTGCTGAAGCAATTCAGCGAAAAGCCAGAGAGCAAGGTAATTGTCTTCAACCACTACAGGGATTCAATAAAAATCCTGACTGCTTTCCTGAAACAATTCCCTGAAATCAAGCCCGTGCGCTTTGTCGGACAGGCAACAAAAGAGCACGACACTGGAATGAAGCAAACGGAACAGATTGAAACAATAAAAAAATTCGAGCGCGGAGAATACAATACGATAGTAGCGTCTTCGGTGGCCGAAGAGGGTTTGGACATTCCCAGCGTTGACTTGGTAATATTTTATGAGCCAGTGCCAAGCGAAATCCGCATGATACAACGCCGCGGCCGAACAGGCAGGATTTCAAAAGGCGAAGTAATAATCCTAATGACAAAAAAAACAAGGGATGAAGCATTCTATTGGTCTGCTGTTTCAAAAGAAAAAAAAATGCATAAAACATTGCAGTCAATGAAAAAAATCGGTCTTCCGGGCCAAGAAAGCAAAAGCGAAGGCGCGCTGCAAAAGCAAACCACTCTGCTGAAGTTTTCAGAAGGCGCAAAGGACAAGGTTGTTATTCTTGCAGACACGCGCGAACAGGCTTCAAGCGTTGTGCGGGAGCTCGCGGAAAAAGGTGCAATGATAAAAGTAAAACAATTGGAAATTGGGGATTATGTTTTGAGCGATGACATTATTGTAGAGCGAAAAACAACTGAAGATTTCCTGCAAAGCATGATTGACGGAAGGTTGTTCCAGCAGTTAGTGAAAATGAACGAAAACTATTCAATGCCATTAGTAATAATTGAAGGCAATCCAGACGACCTTTATAGCCTTAGAAACATTCACCGCAACGCTATTCTCGGCGCAATAACCTCAATCGCTTTGAATTATCGAACGCCGATTCTTTTCACGCGCGATGTAAAGGAAACAGCGGAATTGCTTTTTGTCACTGCCAAAAGAGAACAGCTTTCAAAGGAAAAAGACATTCGCCTGCGCACTGGCAGAAAAGGATTAACGCTCACTGAATCCCAGCAGTTTGTCATTGAATCCCTTCCAATGGTTGGCCCTTCAATGGCAAAATTGTTATTGAAAAAATTCAAGAGCGTAAAAAACATTTTCAATGCTCCGCGGGAAGAACTTCTTAAAGTGGAAAACCTCGGGGAAAAAAAAGCCAGCAGAATCCGCCGCCTGGTAACAGCGCGCTATGACCCGAACAGAAAGCCAAAACAAAAAAAAGAAGAAGTAAAGGCAGAGCCGGAAGGCAAAACCAAGAAAGAAGAATAACAATAACAGTGTCAAGAACTGCTAATCACAATTCAAAAAGAAGCAGTATTTAAAAATAACAACAATATTGGTTATTATGATGGACAAAAAAATGGCTATTGTTGCCCAGTTTATCAAGAGTGCTGCAAAGATCGCCGGTAATAACCGGATTAGCGGGAGAACTGGTTTAGTGAAGATGATTTGCTTTGCAGAATTAGAAAGGGGATTGGAAAAGATTTTTGATTTTCGCCCAAACCATTACGGGTTATATGATGAAGAGGTAATAAAAGTTGCAAAGGAACTCGAAAGGGAAGGCCTCATAAAAACCGAAGCAAAACAAGAGCCGTATCCGCAAACAGTTTTCAAAGCGACGGAAAAACTGTTAAGCACAGATACTGGTTTGCCTGAAAGGGAAATAAAAATAATTGAAAACACCATTCGGGAATATTGGAGAAAAGCAAACGCAGATCTTTCGGTTTATTGCAAGCAAATGTATGTCAACAAAGACAAAAGAAGAACAGACAGGGAAATCCGGGAACTTAGACTGAAAGAAGACAATAAGCCATTAAAGGAACTCATTGCAGCAACTGACCCGCCTGAATGGTGGAAAAATGCCCCCTCAAAATGAGCTTGTTCTAGTCGACACCAATGTCTTTTTGGCGCAATGGCTTGATACAGATGTTATTTACCAGCGCCTTGACTCTGAAAACTTTTTCGAATCCGCAAAAATCTGTCACTATAGCATCGGCATGAGCGAAATAACAATAATCGAAATAAAAGAAAAATATCCTTTTTTGGAACCAAACTTTAACGGATTTGCGCAAGATTTGTTAAACCATAAAAAACTTTGCAGAATAAAAAACGGGATAACAGAGAAAGACGTTCTGGAAACAAAAAGAGATGCCCTTTCAAAAGGATTTGAAATCAGCAAAAAAGACGCTTTTTTGGCATTGCTTGCAAACAAAAAAGGATTGCGTTTGGTATCTTTTGACCAAAACCTAATCGACTACTGCAACGAAAAAAACTGGAAAGCCGAATACCCAACAAACCTGATAAATCTGGAAAAAACATAACGCTTATTTTAAACGAGGAACATTGTGCCCGTCAGCTGAACCTGAATATTTTTGTGCGGTTAGCGTCAAAAACCCTGTCCATCAGCGCGCAATTGTAATCAAACAAAACTGTTTCCTTGTCGGCAAAAAAATAGTTTATCGAGTATTTTGAAACAATTTTTTGCGTCAGCGCACAATCGTTGGAATTTTCAAGCGCAATTTCGTCCTTGTACCGCGCGCCAACGATTGGGTTGAATTCAAAATGCCCGTCCATTAAAACAGCGCGGTTTGTAATTGCTGCAATCGGGTCGCCAAAATCCCAAGCGCCCGCAATGTTTGCATCAGAAACAGAATTCTGCTTTAACCATTGCAATCCAAATTTTTCCTCAGCGCTCAAATAGTTTTTTGAATTCCATATTTCCGGGAAAACGTTCAGCAGCGCAAGAATAAACAACAGCGCGAAAAACGCGCGCTTGTGCGGTCTTGTTTTTTTGCTGAAAGAAGCCAAGCCAATTCCGGAAAAGATTGCAGCGGGCAAAGCAAAAAACAACGCCATTCGAACAGCAACAAAAGCAATAGCGCCAGTTAACAACAGCCAGGTTTTCAGGAACCAGTTGTTCTTGATTGCAAAAAAACCAAAAGGAATGAACAGCCAGCTGAATTTGAGCGCTGCAACCAGCCAGACAAAATCAGTTTTCTGCAGTTCCATTGCGTTCATTGCAATTGGGGAAAAATAACCCAAAAAGCCAGAAGGATAGTTTAGCGTCCACAAAAAGAAGGCGAGCGCGGAAGCAATCGCCATTACAGCAGAAAGCGAAAAAAAGTTTTCGCGTTTTTTCAGCCACAAAACAATTGACGCAACAAACATTATTCCGAGCAAAACAATGCTGGAGGGAACTGGGTTTGCCAATGCTATTGCAAAAGAAAGCAAAACAGCTGTTTTGTTTTTTTTGGCAAGCACTGCAAAGAAGCAGCAGAGCAATAGCAGCATTGCAAGTGCATCTGGTCGCGCGACTCCATTGGTGCGAATAATGCTTAGCGGCATTATTGCAAGAGAAAAAGCTGAAAAGAACGCGATATTCTCCCCAAAAAGCCTTTTTGCAAGAACAAAGACAAACAGCACTGTAAAAACACCAAAGAGGGCAGGCATTAATAGCAGCAAAGTGCTTGTCGGCAAGCTGGTTGTGATTTTTTCTATTGCGAAAGGCAGGTGAAACAATGGAAAATTGCTGTAATAGCGCCCTTGCTGGGAAAGCGAATCAAAAAAGAACGCGCTTTGTTGTGAGACAATTGTCTCAATATTTCTTTCGTGAAAATAACTATCCGGGTCTCCGTATCCTGAAAAAAAAACCGGCTGGAAACGCAGCAAAAAAGCAAGAACAAGCAGCAATACCAGCAGGATTGTTTTCTTTCTTTCCAAAATGAATCACTTTCTGAAATTTGGTGTGAAGCCTTTAAAAACAAAAAGCATTATTTGTATTATGTGAAAAACATGAAAAATTTTTGCTTCAAAAAAACCGTGCGGCGCACAACAAACAGGTTTTCCACCTGCTCCAAGACCGCCATGCCAAAAAGCCCCAAGTTGTTGCGAAGAAACAAAGGCCAGATAATAAAATATGTTAGAGCCTTAAAAGAAATGAGCGCGGCAAAAAGCGCGGGCTTTGAAACAGAACAAGAGGAAATGCAAGAGAAGCTTGTTGAAATTATTGATTCTGCTGGTCTTCTGGGTCGCGAGAAAACAATTATATGCAATAGATTTGGATTGGCAGGCGAAAATAAAAAAACTTTGGCAGCTATTGCAAAAGAATTGAAGGTAACACCACCGCGGGTGCGGGAAATGGAACAACGTGCACTCCAAAAACTGCAAAGAAACCCTGCTATAAAAGCTCTTTTTGAGTCAATTCTTGAAAAATAATAATTCCCAATTATTGGTTTAGCGCGTTCAGTGCAATCCTTTCAATGATTGTGTTTTCCAAAGGGTTTTTTGTATCCTTGAGCGCAAGCAATTCCAAGTCTTTTATGCCGAATGCTTTTATTAGAAATGCCTTGTTTTTTTTGCTGTTTTTTTCTAAAAACCCATTTTCTTTTTTCAATCCGATTTCTTTTGCCAGTTCTTTCATTGTTGTTTCAAGCGCCTGCTTGTCTTTTGACAGCGCAATTATTGTTGCCTCTTTTGTGCTGTTTTTTATTCCTGCGATTTCAACTGCTTTTCCAATCTGCCTCGTTGCAGTGACGCGCAGCAATAATTCTATTTCCAGCCTGTCAGAAAAAGAGTTTTTATCCACCAGCGCGCTTATGGCGTGCTTTGCCGCAAAGAGGAATTGTGTCTGGGAGCAAAGAGCCCTGGCATCAATGGCTTGCGCGAAAACTCCTTTTTTTGCGCTTTCAGAAAGCTTTTTAATAACCAAGTCAGAATCTTTAATATTGGCTTTGCCTGATGTGATTCCTGCAAAAAAGGAATCAATGGTTTTAATCATATCCAGAATATAGGCTGGTTTTGTTTTTAAAAAAGCGTTTGGTTTCACTCATTGGAGGCAATTTAATTATGGTGCAATGGCATACTGAATCAAAGAGAAAAAGCAGTGGCGGCATTCGCAGGAGCGTTAACGCGCGCGACAAAAAGTTATCTGAAAAAGGCGGGATGATTGCTGACACAAAGATTGGCGCAGACAAGCGCGTCAGCCAGAGAGGCATGGGCGGCACTCAAAAAGTCAAGCTTTTACAGTCAAAACAGGCAAATTTAGTTGATGAAAAAGGCAAAACCTTCAAGGCAGAAATTGTTACTGTAAAAGGCAACGCTGCAAACAAGCTGTTTGTGCGAAGGAACATTATGACAAAGGGCGCTGTCATTGAAATAAAGCACGGCGCTGAAAACAGGCTTGCTAAAGTGACAAACAGGCCTGGCCAAAACGGCACAATTGAAACAGTGCTTTTGCCCATTGAAGCAGCAGAGCAGTTTGCGAAAAGGCAGGCAGCTGAAAAGCCTAAAATGCCTCAAAACGCCGAAAAGACACAGAATATTGAAGAAAAGGCTTGAAAGGTAACAAAGTTATTATGTATATGAAAAAACAATAGGTTTATATAGTTCCGCAGCAGCAATTTATATAGATTGCTACTAAAATTCTTTGTTCTAAAAAATCAGTTTTTTTTACTCAATTTGTTAACATTTTTGGATGCGCTGGACAAAGTGTTTTGTTAAAAAAGGTGGTGAATTAATGACTAGCACTAAATGCCCGGAATGCGGTAAGAGCCGCGTTTTCAGGGATTCCGAAAGAGGCGAACTCGTTTGCCAGGATTGTGGCTTGGTTTTGAGCGACGATATGGTTGACCTTGGCAAGGAATGGCGTTCTTTCAATTCTGGACAGTTTGACGAAGTCGCAAGGACTGGAAGCCCAATGAAATATGTGAAGCTGAACAAGGGCCTTGTGACAATGATTGACAGGCGCGGAACTGACTTGCGCGGAAACAAGCTTTCAACTAAAAGCCGCTCTCAGATGTATCGCTTGATCAAGTGGCATAAGAGGGCAAGCATTAGCTCTAGCATGCAGCGCAATTTGTCAATTGCTTTGACTGAGCTGAGAAGGGTTGCTTCTTATTTGAACATTCCTGAAAGCCTTGTTGAAGCAGCTGCTCTTTTGTACAGGAAAACTGTCAAGAAAGGCCTTATCAGGGGCAGATTGATTGAAGCTGTTGTTGCAGCTGTTTTGTATACTGTTTGCCGCACTTACAATGTCCCAAGGACATTGAATGAAATGGCTGAGGCAAGCGGTTTGACAAAAAAAGAAATCGGCCGCACTTACAGATTTTTGGTAAGGGAATTAAAGCTCGAAGTGCCATTGACTAACCCTATCCATTACATTCCGCGCTTTGCTTCAGAACTAAACCTTTCTGGAGAGGTTCAGGAAGAAGGCAGGAAGATTCTGGAACAGGCAATCGGCAACGGACTAATTTCCGGCCGCGGCCCAACTGGCGTTGCTGCTGCAGCAGTCTATATTGCTGGATTGCTGAAGGGCGAAAGGCGCACGCAGAAAGAGGTTGCGAATGTTGCAGGAGTAACAGAGGTAACAATCCGAAACCGCTATAGAGAGCTTAAAAAAAGGCTGAATATAGAAGTAGTCGCGTAAATCGCGGCTGCTTTTTTTCTATTTTTTCTTTTTTAGTCTGTTAGTACTTCTTCAACAAATTCTATATTGAATCTTGCGCCGTAGAATAGCACTGCAAAATTGTGCTTGATTATTTTTTCGACTTCTTTTTTGAATGATTCTGGAATGCCTTGGTTTTCCAATACCGGGCAACCCCTGTCCCAATAATACAGCGTTACTATTTTTTTGTCAAAGTTTATGGATTTCCAGTCCACTGCAAACGGGTAAATCTTGCAATCGATTGGCCTTGCATCAATATCTGCATTCAAAGAGTGTTTCAGGAATTTGCATTTTTTTCCATCGGAACAATTTTTGAATCGCACTCTGTCGCCATCAAACTCTATTTTTATTCCCAAAGAAATCAGGTGGTCTTTCATCCTCTCATGGAAGGCAAAGTATTCATTTGTCCATTCTTCCACACGATTGTCATCACAGCAAGCAACGGGGCAAGAACAGTTTTTGCATCCCTCCAGCTTGCCTTCCACAAATTGCTTTTTCATGCAAAGATTTGGGCAAAAGTATATTTTAATGTTTCAGTGGATTCAACGATAGCTATTTAATTCTTTAAAGTGCAATGATTATTTTATGGTTCCAAACATTGCGATTATCAGGCGCACTTGCCTGTTGTGCAGCACTTATAGGCTTTCAAGGCCCGGTGATGATGACAGAAAGCTGCAGGTTATTTCTGATTTGAACGAGCTTGTTTATTTTTACAATCAGCAGTTCAACGAGTTACGCAGTGCAGACGCGCAGGTTTCCGCTATCAACAAGGCAAAAGAGAACAAGACTCTTTTTTTGGACGCAATGACAGAATGCAAAAATTGCGACAAGGAAATTGACAAAGTAAACAGGAAGCTCATGAATTTCAGGTGAAATTATTTTTTTATCTGTTGCCTTTTAATTCTTCAAGCAAATTTTTTGCAGTTTCAATGTTTCTTTTCAGTTGCGCATAACGTATGACATAGTCTGGCTTTATTGCAAATTTTTCTTTCGCAGCTGTTTTTGCCATTTTTTCCATGTTTTGTTGCATTTGTTCTAATCCAATTATTAAATTTTTAATTTTTTGCTCGGCAAGCGATACAACCCTCATGTCTGGCGCGGTTTTTTCAAGCTCTTTTCTCGCGGCTTCAACGCTTTCTTGTAATGCAATGGCTTGTGTGGCTGACTTCTCCAATGCTATTGTTATTCTTTCACCGCGCGAGGCAATGATTTTTCTGCGCAAACGACTGTGCTTTATTTTTTGTTTCATCTTGGAGAACATATTATGCAATTTAATGGCTGTACAAAAGTGTTTTTTAATTCATTCTCCTATTTTTTTATTGGTCTTTTTATGATTATTGCTGGTATCGATGAAGCTGGTCGCGGGCCTTGCCTTGGCCCAATGGTTTTGGCTGTTACTTCTATTGAAAAAAAGTTTGAGGAAAGGCTTTTGGAGATTGGCGTAAAGGATTCAAAGATGCTTTCTCCAAGGCAGCGCCTGGAACAGTTTGGCAAAATAAAGAATGCAGTGAACGAGTTTGCGACTGTTCATATTGAACCAGAAGAGCTTGACAGGCTAATGGATTGGCGCAGCTTGAACGAAATTGAGGCAATGAAGGTTGGTTTTTTGTTGAACAATCTGAAGCAGAAGCCGGATGTTGTTTTTGTTGACGCGCCGGATGTTATTGAGGGCAATTTTACCAAGAGAATAAGGAAATATTTGGTTTTTGACGTTTCAATTAGGTCAGAACACAAGGCAGATGTCAATTATCCGATTGTCAGCAGTGCTTCTATTATTGCAAAGGTTGAACGAGACAGGCGCATTGAAGAGCTTGCAAAAGAATTTGGTTGTTTGGGTTCGGGTTACAGCCACGACCCTTTGACAATCAGCTTTTTGAAGAAATGGATGGCTTCGCACAAGGCCTTGCCGCCTTTTGCCCGCCGCGCTTGGGCCACAAACAAAAGGATTTCTGACGAGTTTTTCCAGCGAAAGCTTTTCTGAAGCTTGCGCACTCGTGTTTAAAAGGATTTTTGATTGTTTAATTTCTTGCATGGTTGATTTTGACAAAAAGAAAAGGATTGGCGATTTTGCGCTGGATTTTGACAAGCTGGATGATTTGGTCAACAAGATTATGGAGCGAATGGTGCCGGAATTGCCCGCTGATTCCGGCAAGCCTGTTGTTTTTGGTTTTTCCATGCGATTGGACGGCAACGGCAAGCCTGTTATAGAAGAATTTGGCAATGTTATGAAAAAGCGCGAAAAGCCCGCGGTTGAAAAGGTGCGCGAGCCGCTTGTTGATATGCAAAGCACTGAAAAAAATGTTTTGATTACTGTCGAATTGCCGGGCGTTGAAAAAAAGGATTTGAAAATCAACGTGCCGGACGAGCGCACAGTCGAAATAATTGTTGCCGGCAATAATTCGTTTTACAAAAAGCTCTCTGTGCCGGTTGAAATAAAAAAAGAAAAAGCAAGGGCAAAACTGAAAAACGGCATTATGGAAATTTGTTTTGAACGAAAGGAAAAAGAAAAAAAGCAAAACAGCGAAATCAAAATAAGTTAAATGTAATTCTTTTTTTTATTCGCTTTCGGGCATTTGCTCTATCGGCTGCTTGAAGTGGTTTGTTCCGAATTGTTCCAGGAATTTTTTGGTTGTTTTCAGTATGAAAGTGCGGCCGCTTGGCAGTTTTGTCACCAAGCCTTTTTCCACAAGCGTTTTGATGTGGTCATAGCCCTTCACGTTCCGCAGCTTTATCACGAGCGATTGCTTTATTGGCTGCTTGAAAGCAATCAATGCAAGGGTTTTCTGCGTGCTTTTGTTGAATTCCGCTTCAGTCGCAAACTGCTTTACGCTTGGCTCGAATTTTT
Source organism: uncultured archaeon (assembly GCA_964402015.1). Taxonomy (GTDB): domain Archaea; phylum Iainarchaeota; class Iainarchaeia; order Iainarchaeales; family JAGVWC01; genus CAYOAS01. The sequence continues at coordinate 12,294 of CAYOAS010000011.1, forward strand.
TTCTTACGCGCATCTGGTAATTGTTTTCAACAGCAACTATTTCCAGCGCTGAATCGCGCGCATTGAATTCCTGCACAAAAGCATCAATCTTTTCCTTGGCGCTCAGCGGGCCAAGATTAATTGTTTTCGCAAGCTCTTCCAAAGGAATAGCCTTGGGGCTCATGAACAACGCTGCCTCAACCACTTTCTTTTCATCCATATTATCCGTAATAATGTTCTTTTTTGGTTAAAATAGTTTCGGTATAATTGCGGGCGTTGTTTTCTTGTATTCCTCGAACTCTTTTCCGAATTCTTTGGCAAGCATTTGTTCTTCGAGTTTTATTCTCCAGATTGTCCAGGGAAAAAAAAAGAACACTGTTATTGCAGTGCAGGCAAGGCTGTTTGCAGCCAGAGCAAAACCAAAGTAAATCAATAGCGCGCAGAGATACATTGGATGGCGCACTGTTGCAAAAAGCCCTGTTGTCACAAGCTTGTGGCCGAGCTTTATTTCAACAAAAGTGGAAAAAAATTTTCCAAGGAAATACGCGTTTTTGACGTAAAAAAAAGTTCCAATCATTATCAATACTATGCCTGCTGCAGAAACAAAAACATTTGTTTTGCCAGCGTATAAATCAAACAGGAAAAACAGCAAGAGCAGGATGAAAGCAGGGATTACTATTGTGCGCGATAATGTTTCCTTTTGCTTTGATGGCGCTTTTTCGATTGCTATTTGCGCGTTGGAATAATACAGCATTGAAGCCATTGCGATTGCCGCCAAAATTGTTTTTGGAAAAGGAAATGTGTCAAAGCGCGTTGAAAGGAAAGCAATTGAGGCAATTATTGCGGCAAACTTGAATTTATCCTGCATGCTGAATTTCATGTTTTTCAAGCAGATTGTTTGCGCAAGACTTATTAAACGTTTTTGGCAAACTATTTGTTAATGGCTGAACTTTCTGAATTTGATTTGGTTATTGTTGGTGCCGGAGCAGCTGGTTTGGCTGCAGCAATTTATGCGTTGCGCGCTGGATTGAAAACAGTCTGCATAGAAAAAGGCGTTGCTGGCGGCCACGCTGTTTTGATTGAAAAGATAGAAAACTATCCCGGCTTTGCAGGAATTTCCGGGCTTGAATTGATGAAGAATTTTGAGGCACAGGCAAAGAACTATGGTCTGAAGATTATCCATGCAGACGTTGTTTCTATTGTTGACTCAAAGGGTTTGGCTTGCGCAAGCCAATGCCTTCAGACAGTGGTTAGCAAGCCAAATGCAGAAAACAATGCTTGCAGCGCAAGCCCACGCCTTAAGGCGTGGGTTCCCAAACCCTTTGACAGCGGCAAAAAAAAGATTGTCAAGACAAACAAGCAGGATTTTTTTGCAAAAGCAGTAATTGTCGCAGCTGGCTCTTCGCCAAAAGAATTGGGTTTGAAGAATGAAAAAGAGCTTGTTGGAAAAGGTATTCATTATTGTGCGCTTTGCGACGGCCCGTTGTATGCCAAAAAGCGCGTTGTAGTTGTCGGCGGGGGCAACAGTGCTATTGAAGAAGCTGTTTTTTTGTCAAAAATCGCTTCAAAAGTAAGCGTAGTGCATCGCAGGAGCGCATTGCGCGCTGACAGCATACTGCAAGAGCGCGCTTTCAAGGCAAAAAACATTGAATGGCTTTTTGACAGCGAAATAATTGAACTTGCTGGAGAAAAAAAACTGGAAAAAATTGTTTTAAGAAACAACAATACTGGAAAACAAACAAGCTTGATTACTGATGCCTTGTTTGTTTACATTGGCAGAACGCCAAACACTGATTTTCTGGATGTGAAGAAGAGCGATGCCGGCATGATTATTGTTGACAGCAAAATGCAAACCAGCGTGCCAGGAATTTTTGCTGCAGGCGATTGCATTGAAAAGCGCGTCTGGCAGATTGCAACCTGCGTTGCAGAAGGAGCAATCGCTGCAGTCAGCGCGAGGGAATATATTGATTCGCTGGCTTAAGGCAAAAAAAGCGAAAACAGCAAACAATAATAAAATAATGATAGCTAATTTTTGCATGCGGACAAAAGGCGGGGCAATAATCATTGGCATGTTGCATGAAGGGGAAGAAAACGCGGACAAAGTAATAAAAGCATTAATTGAAAATGGAATCAAAGAAGGCCAAATAGTTGCAATGGAAAAAAGTCCAAAAGGTTTTCAATCAGACAAGGAACTTTTTCAGAATGGATTATTTTTTCGTACAATAGAAAATTTTGAAAGAAGATTAAATGAAACAAGGCAACACATTAAGAGCTGCAATGATAAAAAAGAACTAAAGGAATTAAAACGCAATGAACGCAGTTGTTCCAGTAGTGTTGACACGCTTCGTTTTCTTTACCGCCTTTATGATTTCTTGTTTAAGAAAAGAGTAGAAATTTTGCCAATAAGCTCTTTTGCAAAGGAGCAAACTGCGAGGTCCATGAAACCCCAGACCAGAAAGAGAAAACGGATTTATAATTTTGTCGTGCATCCAATAAGGGAAAATTATTGGAAAAAACAATTGCGGGGCAAGAAGCCACGCTTTGTTCTTGTTGGGGTTAACCATGTTTCAGCTGTAAAAAAAATGATTCCGTATGAAAGAGTGATTAAAATTGACCAAAGCTCTTTTGTCAGAAAGACTTTTTATAGAATCGAACACGCGTCAATTAGAGCACACTATCGCGCAATCAAGGAATGGAAAAAGGCAAAGCGCAGGTTTGCTTTGCCAAAACGGCATTAAAAAATTCAGCGTTGTTTATTTTTTGTTTGCAGAGAATTTTTCGCTCAGTATTCTGTAAGCGAGTTTTGCCGCCAAAAAATCTGGCGCCTTGTTGCTTGGATTCGGGCACAATTCAACAACATCGAATCCGACAACGTTCTTTTTTTCTATGGTTTTTTTCAGCAGTTCCATTGCTTGGTACCAGTCGAGGCCGCCGGGTTCTGGCGTGCCTGTCGAGGGCATTATGCCAGAATCGAAAAAGTCAAGGTCTATTGTAATGTAAACGTTTTGTGAAAGCGCTTCAACAGCATCTTCAATCCAGTTTTTTTGTTCTAGTATTTTGTGCGCGAAAATTAGTTTGCTGTTTTTTATGTTGTTTTTTTCGCTCGAATCCATGCTTCTGATGCCAACGGAAACAATGTTGTTCACTAGCTCTTGGACTCTTGACATTGTGCATGCGTGGTTGAATTTGCTGCCTTCGTAGGAGTCGCGCCTGTCAGTGTGCGCGTCTAAATGCAGTACGCTTAAATTTTCAAATTTTTCAGCGTGAGCTTTTATTGTGCCGATTGAAACAGAGTGCTCGCCGCCCAGGCAAACAACGAATTTTTTTTTGCCCAAAAATTCTTTTGTTTTTTCAAAAACTTTTTCAAGCATTTCTTCCGGGTTTTTTGCCTTTATTGGTTTTGCAGTAAAGATGCCTTGTTGGCATACTTCAGAGCCTGTTTCAATGTCATACAATTCCATGTTTCTTGAGGCTTCAATGATTGCGTTTGGACCCTTCTCTGCTCCGTGCACCCAGCTGCAGGTTTTGTCAAACGGAATCTGCAATACAACGATTTTTGCTGTTTTTTCATTGGCATATTCCTTGAACAATCCGCAATAGTTGAATGGAATGTTTTCTGTCATGTTTTTTGCCCTGCAAGTTTTTGCAATTTTGTTATTCTCTTTCGCTGTCCAAGAAATCGTTGAAGTTTTTTTGTTCGCGTTTTTTCCAGTCGCCCTTGTGGTATGCATAGCTTGTAATTAATGGCAATACTGTTGTTGCTTCTGCAAAAACCATTTGTTCGCAGGCAGTGTCAACCTTTCCCCAAGAGTGCGCTTCCTTGAGCGTTGAACTCGAGCATGCTCCGTCCCTTACGTC
>CAYOAS010000012.1:0-6276 GCA_964402015.1 uncultured archaeon
ATGAAAACAACGCAAAAAAAGGCAGTTTCGGTTCACTGAAAAGCAGCCAGTTCATTGAAGCATTTTTGGGGCGCAAACAACGCTTTTGAACAACTGAAGCTTTTTCCAATCCTTTCAAAAATTGTTTATTAGAAACTCCTTAAATTTTGTGTAATCATTCGGCATTTTTTCAAACTTTTCCTGCTTTGTTTCCAGCCCCGCAAAGCTCTTTGGGCGCTCCGGGTCAATGCCAATTGTTTCTTTTATTATTTCTGGAAACTTTGCAGGATGCGCTGTTTCAATAGAAACGCAGAATTTCTTTTTTTCATTTTTCAGGAATTCCTGCAATGCAAACCAGCCGACAGCGCCGTGCGGTTCAAGCACAATTTTGTATTTTGAAAAAGCCTCTTTTATTGCAAGCTTTGTCTGCGCGTCAGAAACGCTCAGGGAAAAAATATCTTTCCTCATTTTTTTCAAATCCGGCAGCTTGTTAACTTTTCCTGTTTCGTCCATTTGCCCGCCGTACAAATCAACGACCCTTGCAAGATTGCTTGGGTGCCCCACGTTCATTGCGTTGCTTAAGCATTCCCGCGAAGGAACAATCTTTTTATATTTCCCAGTTTCCAGAAAGCGCGGAAACTCATTGTTTTCATTCACTGCAATCACAAACTTTTCAACAGGCAAGCCCATTCTCTTTGCAATAATACCCGCGCAGACATTGCCAAAGTTTCCGCTTGGAACGGAAAAAACAATTTTTTCGCCAATTTTTTCAAAGAGCTTGGCGTAAGCGTAAAAATAATAAATTGCCTGCGGCAGCAATCTGCCAAAGTTTATGCTGTTAGCGCTGCTTAAATTGAATTTCTGCAGTTCGTTGTCCGCAAAAGCCTTTTTCACTATTGCCTGGCAATCGTCAAACTTTCCGTCAACAGCAATCGCAATAATGTTTCCGCCAAGCGTTGTCATCTGCTTGCGCTGCGTTTCGCTTACTTCCCTCTCTGGAAACAAAACAACCATTTTGATGTTTTTCAGGCCAAAAAAAGCGTTTGCAACAGCGCTGCCAGTATCCCCGCTCGTTGCTGTAATGATTGTCATCTGTTTTTCCTCTTGCAATAGGAAGAACTGCACTAGCCTTGACATCAGGCAGGCCGCAAAATCCTTAAAAGAAGCCGTTGCTCCCTGGTCAAGCAGCAGCAAATAGTTCCTTTTAGCAACTCTTTCAAGCGGCACGCGAAAATTATATGCTTCCTTGCAAATTCTTTGCAATTCATTATCTGGAATTTCACCCTGTAAGAATTTTCTTGCAACAGTAAACGCGATTTCCCAATAAGGCATTTCTTTCATTGCAGTGATTTCTTTCAATGAAATTTTAGGTATTCTCCCAGGCATGAAAAGCCCTTTGTCTGGAGCAAGGCCCTGAAAAATAGCGCCCTTAAAAGAAACCAATGGCGCTTTCCCGTTGGTGCTATAATATTTTATCAGATTCATCCCAAACCAAACAGCACAAAAGCATTTTTTAACGTTTCCAAAAAAAACCCCAAAAGGAGGCAAACCAAAGGCGTTAAGGAAGGCTTTTTAAAGATTTTGGGCGGCAGTTGTTTTATTCGCTTTATTACAGCCCAATGAACCGGTTTCCAATTTTGCTGTTGAAAAAAAAATTGGTGGCGAATTCGTTTTGGAGGAATAAAAATATGGCAGCAAAGCCACATATAAACTTGGTATTCATTGGACACGTTGACCATGGCAAGTCAACTTTAGTCGGAAGACTGCTTTATGATTCCGGCTCTCTTTCAGAACAGGATTACAGAAAGCTGAAAGAAGAAGCGGAAGCAATGGGAAAAGGAACATTTGCTTTCGCATTTGTAATGGACAACCTCAAAGAGGAAAGGGAACGCGGCGTTACAATAGACGTTTCTTACAAAAAATTTGAGGGAAGAAAAAACACTTTTACAATAATTGACGCTCCGGGGCACAGGGACTTCGTAAAAAACATGATAACCGGAACAAGCCAGGCAGACGCAGCAGTTCTAGTTGTTTCTTGCAAAGACGGTCCGCAGGCACAAACAAAAGAACACGCTTTCCTTTCAAAAGTAATGGGCATAAACAATCTTATTGTTGCAATAAACAAAATGGATGAAGTAAAGTATGAAGAGTCAAAATTCAAGGCAGTAAAAACTGAAATGGAAAAAATGCTTTCCGGCGTCGGGCACAAAATCGACAAGGTAAAATTTGTCCCGGTTTCGGCTTGGGTTGGAGACAATGTTGCAAAAAAGAGCGACAACCTGAAATGGTTCAACGGCCCAACATTGCTTGAAGCACTTGACGAAATTATTCCACCGGTACCGCCAACAGAAAAGCCATTGCGCTTGCCGATACAGGATGTTTACAGCATCAAAGGCGTTGGAGTTGTTCCGGTTGGAAGAGTTGAAACAGGAATAATGAAGCCAGGCGACAAAATAATCATTATGCCAAGCGGAAAAACTGGTGAAATAAAAACAATCGAAATGCACCATGAACAATTAACGCAGGCAGTGCCTGGAGACAACGTTGGATTTAATGTCCGCGGATTGGTAAAAGAAGATGTTGCAAGAGGCGACGTTCTTGGAAAAGCGGATAATCCACCAACAGTCGCAAAGGATTTCACTGCACAGATTGTTGTTTTGGCTCACCCGACAGCAATTCCAGTAGGCTATACTCCAGTGTTCCACATGCACACTGCACAGGTATCCTGCACAATAACCGAATTGCAGAAAAAGCTTGACCCAAAAACAGGCCAAGTGAAAGAGGAAAACCCGAAGTTCCTGAAAGCAGGCGACGCGGCAATAGTAAAAATTGTTCCGACAAAGCCATTGGTTGTGGAAGAGTACAGCAAATTCCCGCAATTGGGCAGATTTGCAATCAGGGACATGGGACAGACAGTTGCTGCAGGAATAATCCTGAAAATAACCCCAAGAACAGAAGAAAAGAAATGATGAAATTTGGTTTTCTTTGTCGTCAGGCAAATCCAATCTCTGAGCAACAGCGAAGAGGTTGCATTTTTTGACGGTTTTAGTAAAACCGCTTTTCTTCAATTTTTTTATTTTTTAACATTGGTTGCTATGCCGTCAGGCAAATTCAACCTCTGAAAGAGGTTGTATGTTTGCCGGCTTTAGCAAAGCCGTTTTAGTAAAACCGAGAACCAACCATTGTTAGTTGGTTGAGCAGAAGAGCCTTTTTCCAAAAGGTTCGCGAAAACCGGAACACGGCTTTTTTCCAAAAAGCCGGCAAAAACAGGAACAAATAAAAAAGCCTTTTTAGAAAAAAGGCTTGCGAAAAACAGGAACAAGTAAAACAGCCTTTTGCTTCGCAAAAGGTTGGCGAAAAAACAGGAAACAAGTAAGAATGCAGAAAGCACGCATAAAATTGAGTTCGCCTGATTACGGGCAATTGGAAGAAGTCTGCAAAAAAATACTCGAGGTTGTAGAGCGGACTGGAGTGAAGCATTCCGGCGCAATTCCACTGCCGACAAAAAAATTGTGCATTCCGACAAGAAAAGGACCGTGTGGCGGCGGAACAGAATCATACGAGCACTGGCAAATGCGCGTCCACAAAAGACTGATTGACATAGAGAGCGATGACAGAACACTACGCCAAATAATGCGCGTAGAAATACCCGAAACAGTCCACATGGCAATAGAACTAAAAGACTGAAATCTTATTTTTTGGAAAAAGCTTTTAAATTGGTTTTCCCTTTTTTTCCTGAAATATATTGTTTTATAATGTTTTGCGGGGGGACATATTTATATGAAAGCAACACGTGGGGCAATAGCAAACATGGGAAAAGAAATACAGCTTATGGAACAGCTTGAAAGAGACAACGAATGGTTTAAATCGGAGTTTGACGAATTGCAGGAAAAATACCAGAAAAAGTTTGTTGCAATAAAGAATGAAAAAATTCTTGAGAGCAGGTCAAATTTTCAGGAATTAATAGAGAATCTTGAGCGCAAAAAAGAGAACCCCGCGGTTATACTGATTAAATTTATACACGAAAAGGGGACAAGCGTAATTATCTGAAAAAGGGGTTCGTGATTGAATGAAAATACCCCTTATCATTGCGCAGGGAAAAATCACTGTTCTTGCAGCCATCACGCATAAAAGGCTGTTTGGCCACATTGAATTTTTTGTGGACACCGGAAGCGACACGTCGTTCATCGGCTATACTGATGCGCTTAAACTGAAAATACCGATTTCAACACTCCAATTCAGCCACCACGCAAAAATAGGCGGCGGTTCAATTGAACTGAAAAAAATAGAAAACGTAACGCTTACATTCAGAAATGAGAATAAGGAAGGCGAAAGAATTTGCGAACCCCAATTTCTCGTCGCCGGCAACGTAAGGAAACATGAGGAAATAGCGCAAGCGTTTCCATCTATTTTAGGATTGGATTTTTTGTCAAGGCACGGACCTGCACTGCACGTTAACCCCAGTAAAAATGAAGCATTCCTTGAAGAAGAAAAATAATGCGGCAATAACTTCTAAATAACGAATCCTTTAATATTCTTTTTAACCTATTTTTTACGATTTGCATGGAAAGCGTTTTCATTGCTTCTGACCAAGCTGGTTTTTTTTTGAAGGAAAGGATAAAACAGCGCTTTGCAAACAAAATAGAATTCAACGACTTGGGGGCGCATAGCCCAGAACCAGTATTTTTTCCTCTTGTTGGCGTAAAGCTTGGAAAAAAGATTTCCAGCGAGCCCAATAAAATCGGGATTGTTTTTTGCGACAAATGCCTTGAAATGAATGCCATAATAAACAAGTTTCCAAAAGCAAAATCCGCGCTCATTTTAGATGACAGAACAGCAAAAATTGCAAGGCAAAGGCACGGAGCAAACATTGCCTGCATGGGCGTTCACACAATGAATGAAATGCTGGCTGCAAGGATAATTGAAGTTTTCCTGCGGACTGAATTTAAGGAAAACAAAAAGAAATGAAAGATGATAAAATGGCATTCCAGCAATACAAATATTTGCCGCATACCGCAGACGTAAAATTTGAAGCGTATGGGATAACGCTGCGCGACTTATTCAGGAATGCTGCTTTGGCAACCTGCAATGCAATGTATGAAACAGCAAAAGTCGCAGAAACAAAAAGCATAAAGATAGATTTGCGCGCGGAAAACAAAGAGCAATTATTGCACAAGTTTTTGGAGGAGATTTTGTTCCGCATTGATACAGAACAAATGCTCTTTCACGATTTCCGCTTGATGATTAATGAAAAACAGAACAGTTTGCGCGGCGAACTCGTGGGAGAAACAATTGATGCAGAAAAGCACACAATCAAAGCATTAGTAAAAGCGATTACCTGGCACGAGTTTGAATTGAAAAAAACAGCGAATGGATGGAAGGCAATTGTGATAATAGATGTCTGACGTAAAAAATCGCATTTACCCTTTTCTGGCTATGAATAGCGAAAAGCCGCTGTGGAGCCTGCTTTCAGCAAAAGCACTGAATCGAGCTTGGGAAAACGAAGATGACAAAGTCTGGGAATCCTATTTGAGTGATTGAATAACGCACTGAAAGCAGAGGATACAACGCTGCTATTGCAGCCATTTATCAAGTTCTTCAAAGAACGTGCGTTCTGGCTGCGGCGTTGTAACGCCAGCAATATTTTAGATAAACATAAAAGTAACATTGCTTCTATTTTTGTTGATTGTTTTGGATTCCCAAATTGATATTTTTGTAGAGCGGTTGAGCAAGAGCTTTAAGGTAGCACTGCCTGCTGCAAGTTTTGCCGAAAATTTTTTCCGCAAATACAGGCAGATTGATGCTTTGAAACAGGTTTGTTTCAGCGTGAAGCAGGGCGAACTGCTTGGCTATATTGGGCCGAATGGCGCTGGCAAAAGCACTACAATAAAAATTTTGACGGGAATTTTAACGCCAAACAGTGGAACTGCAAGCGTGCTTGGTTTTGTGCCGTGGCAAAACCGTTATGAATATGCTTTCAATATTGGCGTTGTTTTTGGGCAAAAAAGCCTGTTATGGTGGGATATTCCTGCAATTGAGAGTTTTCGCTTGTACAAGGAAATTTATGAAATGCAAAAAGAGGAGTTTGACGAGCGATTGGCTTTTTTGGTTGAATTATTCCATGCGGAAAACTTTGTGAACCAGCCAGTGCGAAAGCTTTCTTTGGGGCAGCGCATGCGCTGCGAGCTGATTGCAAGTTTGCTGCACAAGCCCCGCGTCTTGTTTTTGGACGAGCCCACTATTGGCTTGGATGTTGGTGGGAGAGAGCGAATGCGCAATGCAAGAAGGCAATTGAAA
>CAYOAS010000012.1:6286-15937 GCA_964402015.1 uncultured archaeon
AACAACAATTCTCACTACGCACGACATGAACGACATAGAGGAGCTTGCGGACAGAATAATTGTTTTGGATGATGGAAAAATAATTTTTGAGGGAAAAATTTCCGGATTAAAGAAAAATTTTATTCGGGAAAACATCATGAGTTTTGAGCTGGAGGAAGTGCTTGACAAGAATTGTTTTGTCGAACTGTTGCAGCAAACAAAAAAAATCATGCAGGAAGGAAATTTTTTCAGGCTAAAATTTGACCTTGCGGAAATGAACCCGAAAAAGCTTTTTGAATCATTGTTCAATTGCGCCAAAGTTTCGCATTTTGAAATACGCGAACCAAACCTTGAAGCAATAATCCGTGAGATTTATGAGAAACATTCTAATTAAAAACACGAGAATTTTTTGCAGATATTTTGTCATGCACTGGAAAAAATTGTTGGAATACAAGATAAACATTTTAATGGATTTTACCGTCAGGTTTGCTGAGGCAGGATTGTTTTTTGCTTTTTGGGCAGTATTGATTGGCGCTGGCGCTGGCATTCCGGGCTGGGATATGAAAGGATTTTTGTTGATTTTTGCCTTTGAAACAGTATTCGTTGTTTTTCTGTTAAGCTTTGGCTATGGCGCAGCTTTTGTCTGGCGGCAAATACAAAAAGGCAATCTTGACAAATTCCTTGCAAGGCCGACAACGCCATGGCTAATGCTCTGGATGGAAGAATTCTGGCCCGCTTTTTTCGGATTGTTCAGCGCATTGTTCTGCTTTGCAATTGCAGTCTTTTTTTTCGGAATAAAAATCGGGTTGATGGAATTTGTTTTGGTTTCTTTGATGATGCTGATTGGCGTGCTCATTCCAACGCTTTTTGGCTTGAGCCTTAGCACGCTCGCGTTTTGGTTTGGCAATTTGGAATTCATTGAATACTTGTTTGATGCTTTTTGGGCTTTTGAATATTATCCCGCAACAATTTTTCCCCTTGCAGTGCAAGGCGTTATTGCATTCACTTTCCCGTTTATTTTTGTGCATACTGTTCCCGCAATGCTATTGCTGGAAAAACTTTCAATCAGCCAGGCAGCATTTTTTTTGCTGATGGAAATATGCGTTGTCGCAATCTGGTTTGTTGTTTTCAGCTTCTTGTGGGCAAAGGGCGTGAGGCATTATGAAAGCTATGGCGGCTAGCAGAAAGTATGCGGCATTCTATTGGAACACGCTGCTTGCTTTCAACGAATACCGCTTGGACTTGCTTGGCAAGCTGTCTGCAATACCATTTATTGTGATTGTTAACGCTGTTTTTTGGAACATTGTTTTTTCTTTCCGCCAAAGCATTGCTGGATTTGGATTGAACGAAATGATATTGTATGTTGTGCTTGCAGCATTGTTCAGGCCATTCAATGCGCAGGGGCAGGCAAAAACAACTGAAGAAGAAATAAATTCGGGCAATATTATCGTGCAATTGTGCAGGCCATTTGACTATTTTTTATCAGAATTCAGCAAGCGCCTTGCAAAAGCAACAATAATGGCAATAATTGTTTTTCCCGCAAGCATAATTGCAATTCATTTCTTTATTGGCTTTAACGCGGCGAACGCGCTCGGCTTGTTTTTTGCAGCAATACTTTTGTTTTTCTTTTTGTTTATTTCATCAATAGCATATTTTATTATTGGCATTGTTTCTTTCTGGACAGAACGCAGCTGGGGCTTCAAAATAGCATTCCTTTTTGCAGAACAATTTTTTTCCGGATTGTTTTTTCCAATAACATTGTTTCCTGCAACAGTGCAAAAAGTGCTTTTTTTTCTGCCGTTCCAGCACATGCTGTTTTCGCCGGCAATGCTCGCAATGGGAAAATACGGAATCAATGACTTTTTGCAATCGCTTGCCATACTTTCCTTCTGGGCAATTGCATTGTTTTTGCTGCAACGCAAAATCTGGAACGCGGGATTAAAACGTTTTGACGGAAAAGGCTAAAGCAACAATCCTGGTTTTTTATTCTTTTGCACACAAAATGTTCTTTATGACAGAATTCAAAAAAATTGGGAACGGAATCTGGGAGATTGAAAAAGAAGCAACAATGCGAGTTCCGGCACGCGTAATTGCAACAGAAAAATTGTTAAAAGAAATAGAGCAGGGCGCAATCGACCAGTTGAAAAATACTGCAACGCTTCCTGGAATTCAGAAAGTTGCTTGGGGCATGCCTGACATGCACTGGGGATATGGATTTTGCATTGGCGGCGTAGCAGCTTTTGACGCGAAAGAAGAAGGCGTTGTAAGCCCTGGGGGCATAGGTTTCGATATCAACTGCACCCATCCAGATACCAAAGTCCTATTGAAAAATGGTTATTGGATAACGATTAAGGCCTTGGAAAAAAAATTCAAGGAAATTGGCGCAAACATTTTTGACAAGCAGGATAACTCTTTGAAAAATGCTTCAATTGCAATGTTTTTGAAGCGGGAAGAAAAAAAAGGCATCCTTGAAATAAAAACCAAGACAGGCAGATTGCTGAAGATTACCGGAGACCACCCTGTTTTAGCAATAAATGGAATGAAAAATGCAGCAGAGCTTGAAAAAGAACAAATTATGGTTTATGGTTTTGAAGGAGTTGCTTTTGAGGAGCCATCGAACAAAATACTTTTGACCAAAAAAAACGTGGAAAAATTTTTGGATGAATTTGGTCTGACAAATAAAGGAAATGCAAAAAAACAAGTCCTTACTTTTTTTGACAAAATAGGAATTTTGCCACTCAAGTATGATTCGCCGCAGTTGCCGTCAATCCTAAAGATAATGGGCTTTGTCTATGGAGACGGTTCAATCTCAATCACAAAGAACGGCAATTGGCAAGTTTCCTTTTTTGGAAAGGCAGAAGATTTAGAGACAATTAGAAAAGACCTCCAATCACTTGGTTTTAAGGCCCAGCAAATTTTTCGCAGAAAACGCGACCATTGCATTAACACGTTTTATGGAAAACGCGAATTCCATTTTGAGGAAAATTCACTTTTGAAAAAATCAAAAGCATTTGCCGCCCTGCTTGTTCTTCTGGGGGTTCCATTTGGCGCAAAAACCCATAAAGAATACCGTATCCCAAAGTGGGTTCTTGACGCGCCGTTATGGCAAAAAAGGCTTTTCTTGGCTTCTTTTTTTGGAGCAGAATTATCGGCTCCCAAGACGCTCAATAAATATAATTTTTTTGAGTTGCAGTTAAATATGAATAAAAGTTCTACGCTAAAAGAAAACGCAATAGATTTTTTAAATGACATCCGACTAATGCTTTTCGAATTTGGGGTGAAAAGCAGGGCACCGGTAATCGTAAACGGTTACACCTATGAAGGTAAAAAAGGCCAGACGACAGGATTCAGAATATTGATTAAAGCCAACCCAAGGAACCTAATAAGACTATTTGAAACAGTTGGTTTTGAATACAACAAAGAAAAACAAAAAAAAGGTTGCCTTGCTGCCAGCTATTTGAGGCTAAAAGAAAAGATTTCAAAAGAAAGAGAGAATGCAAGAGCCAAAGCACTTGAGCGCTATAATTCTGGAGAAACTGTAACAAGTATCAGAAAAGACCTTGTAAAAGAGTTTGTTTCAGAACAGTTCATCAGGCATTCCATCTGGACAAAATACAAGAGCAAACCAAGAATTGCCATTGATTTCATTTCATTCGAAGAATACTGTAAAAAATCAGCAGTGGGAAACGAAGGCTTTATCTGGGAAGAAATTGAAGAAATAAAGGCAGTCCCTTACAATGGTTTTGTCTATGATTTGACGATTGCTAATGAAAACCATAATTTCATCGCGGATTCTTTTGTGGTCTCAAATTGCGGTGTTCGCCTTGTCCGAACAAATTTGACAGCACAGGAATTGAAGCCAAAATTGAAGGAATTATTGGATACATTGTTTTCTTTGGTTCCGGCGGGGGTTGGCGGAAAGGGAAAAATCAGCTTGAATGAAACCCAACTGAAAGAATTGCTGCGGCACGGGGCGCGCTGGGCTGTAGAAAACAATTATGGCTGGGAAAAGGACTTGAAGCACATAGAGGAAAACGGGGAAATGAAAGAAGCAAATCCGGAAAAGGTTTCGCAAAAGGCAATCCAGAGGGGCAAGCCCCAGTCAGGCACGCTTGGTTCGGGAAACCATTTTTTGGAGATACAGGAAGTGAAAGAAATTTTTGACGAAAAAATAGCAAAAAAATTTGGCTTGTTTGAAGGCCAGGCTGTTGTAATGCTGCATTCTGGCAGCCGCGGGCTAGGGCACCAGATTGCAACAGATTACATTGAAGTAATGCTTTCAGCAATGAAAAAATATGGCATCAGTGTTCCGGACAAACAATTGGCTTGCGCGCCGATAGAAAGTGTTGAGGGCAAGGATTATTTGGCTGCAATGAACTGCGGAGTCAATTATGCGTTTGCAAACCGCCAGGCAATGACACACTGGGCGCGCGAGGGCTTTGCAAAAGTCTTGGGCCAGAGCGCTGAAAGCTTGGGAATGAATTTGGTTTATGACATTTGCCATAATGTTGCAAAGTTTGAAGAGCACGAAATCAACGGCAAAAAAAAAGAAGTTCTGGTTCACAGAAAAGGAGCAACAAGGGCAATGCCCGCAGGCAGAAAAGAAAATCCCGTTGACTATTCAAGCACCGGGCATCCTGCAATTATTCCGGGTTCAATGGGAACTTCTTCTTTTGTTCTTGTTGGAACAGAATTTGGCTTGCAGGAAACCTTTGCTTCTGTTTGCCACGGAGCAGGCAGGGCAATGTCCCGCACTAGCGCAATGAAAATGAAGCGCGGCGAACAAGTAAAAGCAGAGCTGGAAGCAAAAGGCGAAATAATAAAAGGAGCAAGTTTTGCGGGTTTGGCTGAAGAAGCTCCGGAAGCATACAAGGATATTGAAGAAGTAATCAAAAGCATTGAGTTAGCAGGAATTGGAAAAAAAGTCGCAAGAATGGTGCCTTTAGCTGTAATGAAAGGCTGACTAGTTTGCCAATAGGCAAATTCTATCTCTGAGCGTTAGCGAAGAGATAGTATGTTATGACGGTTTTAGCAACTATGCCGTTAGGCATATCCGACTGAAAGTCGGATTTTCGCCAGCCTTAGAAAGGCTGATTAACTGCGTTACGTTAACAAAGGAAAGGTTTTTATACTCTTAACCGCAAAATATCAGTATTCAAGACAGTTAACTACTGTGGAGTGATAACGTGGTTTTTGGTCGTTTTTTGCTGGTTTTGATGGGAATTATTCTGGTTTTGTTTAGTTATGCGGTTCATGCGCAAGGCTGTTCTGAAATGTCAATAATTGCGGATGACACTATTTTGAATGAGAATGACAATGATAATTATTCTGTTTCTCTTGAAAACAATTCTGACAGGGCTTTTTTCATTGAAAGCGTTGAAGTCAGTGACAACAGCAGCTATTTTGAAGCGGATTATTCCGGAAGGGAAAACAATTCTGTTGCAGCTGGCGCTGACACTTTGATTTACATTGATTTGGCTGCTTTTTCAGTTGATTATGACAAGAGCGGGATTGTTACAGTAAAGGTTCTCGGGCATTTTTCTAATGGCAAGAACTGTTCTTTCAGTGACATTCAGGAAACTTTCAGGGTTGAAGTGCAGAATACTGGAATTGAAAGCAGCGACTGTTCTGACATTGATATTGAAACGCATAATTTTCATGTTCCGGAAAGCGATACGCATTATGAATATTTCAATGTTTCAAACAATTCAAGCAGCAATTTTATAATTGAAGACATGCTGGTTTCAGACAATAGCTCATACTTCAGCCTTGACAGGACATATTCGCCAGGCACAATTAATCCGGATTCAGACATTGAACTCAGGATTATTGTTTATTCAACAAGCGTTTCCTCGCAACAGAGTGGAACAGCTTTTGTAAAATTAAGGGGCTATTTTCAGAATGGCAGAAGCTGCTCTTTCAGCAATATTGGCGAACAAAGCTTTATTGTAACAGTGGATAATTCTGGAGAGGGAACATGCGGGGCAATAGAACTGGATACTGAAAATGTTATTGCCGATGAGGACAACACAGAATACAATTCTTTTTACATTAGAAACAATTCCGACCGTGCATTCACTGTTGATGAAGCGCAGGTAAGCGAAGACAGCTCATATTACAGCCAGAGCATTACAAATTATGATTCGACAATTTCCTCAAATTCCAGCGGAACAGTCAGAGTGAAAACAATTGCAAACAGCGTTGCAGGAACAAAATTTGAAACATCAACATTAAAAGTGCGCGGCCACTTTTCTGACGGAAACAATTGCGGCTTTTCCGATTTGAGCAGGGAATTCCAAACAAGAATAAACGACACTGAAGACACAGACAATGGCGATAGTTCAAGCAGCGATTGTTCAGACCTAATCATTGAATCTCATGCAGTGGAAGTCAACGCAAACGATTCCACAACAGACAATTTCTTTTTGAGAAACGATTCGACAAGAAATTTTTATATTGATTCAGCAAGGGTTTTTGACAATTCAGAATTGTTTCAATCAAATGCCCTGGACTTTGACAAAATCGCGCGCAGGGACAGCGAAAAAGCAGTGCTGAATTTCAGCGTGCAGGCATACGGAGCAAACGCTGACGCAAGCGGCACGGCATACTTGCAGGTGCGCGGCCACTTCAGCGATGCAAGGACTTGCAGTTATGACTCAATTGGCACTGAATCGTTCAAAGTGAATGTTAACGCAGTGCAGGCACAGCCAGTGCAGCCAACGCCAATCCCGCCATTCAATGCCGGAAAGGCAATAGAAATAATCGATTATCCGGCAAGAGTTGAATTTGCAGGCAACACCTTTATTGCAGTTACAGTAAAAAACAATTCGGCTTTCGCAAAAAACATTAGTTTTGGCTTTACAGGATTCCCTTCGGCAATAATGCTTGAAGCAAACAATTACAATGTTGCCGGACAATCAACAAAAACAGTTTACTTGGACATTGACGCGCGCGGAATGACTGGAACATTCAACGGCACTCTTTTCATCCAGGCGGAAAGCGCAAGGGACGAAAAACCAATAACTCTTGTCGCAAGCGCTGGAACAATAATTGAAACAGAAAACATTGCAATGGATGTGCAAATCAGCGAGAACAAAGGCACTTATGATTTGGTATTGAAAATAAAAAACAATTTCCCGCAGGCTGTTGCCGGAACTGTTTCAGTGGATTTGCCGAGCGGGTGGAAACTTTCAGGAATAACTGAATTATCTCTTGAAAGCATGGAAGAAAAAACAACTATTCTGAATGTTGTTCCAAGCGAGTTGCCATCCAAAGAGATTGTTTCAGCAGTGTCTTTCACAACAGACAGCGGAGAACAAGCAAAAAAAATATTTGCATTCAAGCCATTGCTCGGCATTGCCGGCACAGCATTGCTTTTTATCAGCCAGACAGCAGTATGGCTCGGAATAATAGTGCTCGCCGCAATAATACTGGTTTTTATTGCACAAAAAATCTGGAAATAAACCAAACTCGTTTCTTTAACAAAAAAAAATTTTTAAAAATTATTTTTAACCCCTTTGCCAAGAAGTTCATAACCTGAACTACAGTTAGGTTGTGGATGAATTGTTGAGTAAGTTTGTAGGGCGTTTTTCAGGGGAAATGGGGCGCTTCTAATCCTTTATAAGCATGTAAAACCAAGTTTTTCTTAGAACGTTTTGTTGAAGTGGGGAAAGCGATGATTGCGTATAAGTTTCGATTGTATCCTTCAAAACAGCAAACACAATTGTTGTTGAACGCTTTTGATTTATGCAGGTTCACCTATAACCAGTTATTGGAAAAACTGAACAAAAGCAAGAAAATAAGCCGCAGCACAATACAACATTTTATTGTTGAGTTGAAAAAAAAGTATTCCGAACTGGAAACAGTTCACTCGAAAGCATTGCAATATGAATGTTATCGCTTGTTCAGTAACTTGCATGCTTTGAGCCAACTGAAAAAGCGCAGGCAAAAAATTGGCAAACTGCGTTTCAAAGGAAAAGACTGGTTCAAAACAATAAACTATAACCAAAGCGGATTCAAACTCCAACAAACAGGAAAAAGATTTGGTAAACTGTTTCTTTCAAAAATCGGCGACATAAACATTCGTTGCCACAGGATAACAAGCGGAAAAATAAAGCAAATAACAATAAAGAAAACTACAAACAAGTGGTATGCTGGTTTGGTAACTGACGGAACAAACAACAAGCAATGTGGAACTGGCAAAGTCGGTTTGGACTTGGGAATAATCGACTTTGTTGCAGACAGCAACGGCAACAAAATAAAATCACCATTATTTCTGAAAAAGAGCTTGGCAAAAATAAAGTCAGCACACAAAGACCTATCGCGAAAACAAAAAGGTAGTTATCACAGAAAAAAAGCAAAACAACACCTTGCCAAGCTTTATGAAAAGGTTGATGACCAACGAAACGATTTCTTGCAAAAAATATCAACAAAAATAGTTTCACAAAACAAATTGATATGCATAGAAAAGCTTGCCATTAAAAAAATGGTTAACAAAAACAAGTGTTGGAATAAGTGTAATATGCTTGATTGTTCTTGGGCAACATTCGCTTCTTTGCTGAAGCGCAAGGCTGAAAGCGCTGGCGCAAAAGTGATAGAAGTGAATCCAATGAACACAACAAAAAAATGCAGCAACTGCGGTTCAATCCAAAACATCCCGTTATCGCAAAGAACATACTATTGCGATTGCGGTTTAGAATTGGACCGGGACATAAACGCTGCGAAAAACATATTGGCTCTGGGACAGAGCTTTGCCGAGGCAATTCCTCTACAAACCGGAAATGGTTTGCAAGAATCACCAATGAAACAAGAAGCCACAACCTAAACACCAAATATGTTAGGTTATGAGTAGTTCACGGGGTGAAGACATGAAAGCAAAAAGAACAGCAAAAGTTGCTGCAAAGCAAAACTGGTTTGCTGGGCTTGTTTCACAAATCACAGCAATCTTTAAATGAGCCCGCCTTGCTAAGGCGATGCGAATCGGGATTCATCTCCCGTGTGCTGTATACAACCTCTTTCAGAGGTTGAATTTGCTTCGCAAAATAACTTCACAAACGGAGCAAGCAAATTGCTCCGCACTAATTTTTTTCTGATTCTGCTTGCATTAAAAATTGTTACTTTTAAATTTTTTCATGCAAAACCGCAGATTGTATGAAAAATATAAGGAAGGAATGCATTGGGAAAATCATCCAATTGTTTATGCTAAAAGGTTTGCAAGATTTTTGAAAAAACACGACGTTAAAGGATTGCTTGTTGATGTCGGTTGCGGAAGCGGAAAAAACGCAAATGTTTTTCAAAAACAGCAGATTAACGTTTTGGGCATAGATTCATCAAAAGAAGAGGTAAAAACGGCAAAAGCCAACTACCCAACCAACCGATTCGAGCAACAAAATGTTGAAAACCTAAATCTGGCTGAAAATAGCGTGGCAGCATTCTTTGCAATCAACATTATCCACTATACAAAACAAGAAAAAGCACTGAAAGAAATCCACAGAACCCTTAAAAAAAATGGTTATTTGTTTATTCATTTCAACCTTTCCATAAAAAATCCGGAAGGAAAATTAGACTTCAAACAAGACGAATGGCAAATCCTGCAACTAGTAAAAAACTTCAAACTTTTAGAAAAAAGAAAAATAACCCGAATTGACCAAACCCCCGTAGAACACAAGCATG
>CAYOAS010000013.1:0-15901 GCA_964402015.1 uncultured archaeon
TGCATGTTCACTGAAATGTCAGACGCGGGATATGACATCGAGGACATTGAAAAACAAAACAAAAAATTCAGCCTCAGCAAGGAGGAAATACAACTGCTCGTAACCCCTGCAAAACAGGGCTACCTAACGGAAAACAAGCAACTGCTTTTTTCGCTCGCTGAAAGTTTCACCGAAGAAAAAGAAAAGGATTTTCTGGAAAAGTTTTTCTGGATAAAAAACGACTACACGGAAACAGGGGAATACAACGGCAAGGAGCTGCAGGAAGAAATCGCGGCGCTGAAAAGAACAGACTGGAGAAAGGAAAAGGAAGAGCTGGAGAATTATTCAAGAAAAATAAAAGAAAGGCAAGAAATAATCATCAGGGAGAAGGGGCTTGCGGAAAACCCGTTCTGGTTCTACAACGAACTGACTTTCTGGCGCGACGAAAGGAAAAGATACAATTACCTGTCGCTTTTTGCAGCAACGCAAATAGCGCTTGAAGTCCTGAAAAGAAAGGGCATGCAAAAATACCTTAATGTTATAATGCCAAAAGAACTTTTTTCGCTACCAAAAAAAAGAGAGCTGGATAAAAGGAAAAAGAACGGAATGCTGCTGTTTATCTCTGGAGAAAAGATAGTTCTTTATTCAAAACCGGACGCTGAAAAAAGATTCAGGAAAATAACCACTGTCCAATACTCAAAAGGCGACCTACGAGGAATGAGCGCAAGCATCGGCACTGCAACGGGAAAGGCAAAAATAATTCTTTCGCCGAAAGATTTCCACAAAATAGAACAGGGCGATATACTTGTTGCTTCTACAACCCGGCCGGATTATGTTCCAATAATGAAAAAGGCCGCGGCAATAGTCACGGATGAAGGCGGAATTACCTGCCACGCGGCAATTGTTTCAAGAGAGTTTGGCATTCCTTGTGTTGTTGGCACGAAAATAGCGACAAAAGTTTTGAAAGACGGCGATTTGATTGAAGTTAGGGCAAACAATGGCATGGTGAGGAAGCTTTAGCGCCTCCTGCAGCTGGCTGGTTTTTAAATTGTTCCAAATATTGAACATATGTTCAATATTTTGTAAGGTGGTCATTTGGGCGCGTTGGAACTTGTTCTGGACTCAAAGGCAAAGCTTGCCCTTTTGAGAAAGATTGTTTCCAACGAAAACGCGTTTTCAATTTCAGAATTGTCAAGGCTCTCGGATTTGCCAAAGGCAACAGTATCAATAACAATAAAAGCCTGGGAAAAAGCCGGTTTTGCAGTTGCAATGCAACAAGGACGGAACAAACTGGTCAGAATAAACAAGGCATTTTATCTTTTGCCAGAGTTGAAAAAAATTGCTGCAAAAGCACCAAACGAGCAAAAGAAGTTTTTCGAACGGGCAAAAGCAACCGCATCAAAATATAGGAAGATAAAAGCAATGGTGGTTTTTGGTTCAAGGGCGCGCGGCGATTTTTCACACCAATCAGACATGGATATCCTTATTTGCTTGCAGGAAAAAGAAACAAACACGGAACAAATACTAATGGATTTTGTAAAAGCGAGCCAAAAAATAGGGATCGGATTTTCGCCGGTTTTTTTAGATTCAGGGGAAATACGGTCTAGATTGATTGAAAAAGACCAGTTCATACTGAATGTGTTAAGCCAAGGGAAAATAATAAAAGGTGAAAAGTGGCTTGGAAACATTCAGGCAGCATCTGGATCTGGCAAACGAAAGGTTTGAAGCCGCGGAAGAACAAATGAGACAGGAAAAATACCACACGGCAGCGCATTTGTTCATCAATGCAGCAATAAACTACCACAACGCATTATGCCAAAAGTTTTTGCACAAAATTCCATCACATAAGCAGCATACCGATACCAGTTACTTCAGGGACTTATCAAGCGTTCTTGGACAGGACGCACAAAAATATCGCGATGCTTATTCTTTCCTTGTCTCAAACAAGAGTGAAGCGGATTATGGCATCTATATTTCCATCGAAACATCAAGGCAGATAATGCGTTACGCACAGAAAATAAGGGAAATTGCAGAACAGCTGCTGTAATAGAATTCACGGATTGAGATGGAAACAGCGAAGGAATTGGTTGTGCTCTTTTTGCATGTTTTGTTCCAATGGCTACAATGTGCAGATTTGGATGTTCAATTGTTCTTCTATTTCCCTTGTAAACCCGCAGAAGTCTGTATCGTCTGTAAACAGGGCTATTTTGCATACTCCTTTAATGAGGGAATTATTTAGTTTAACGCATTGGGACAAAATAACAAGGTCATAGTATTCTGGCAGGCTTCCGCCTGCCCTTAGCCTTAATTTTTTGATTTTTTCTTCTTCACTTAATGGCTTCAACTTTTTTTCCGAAACTTTCATCATTTTGCTATGCTGGTTTTTGTAAAAATCTACAACGATCTTCAATTCATCAGAAGAATCCAATGGCTCTTTGACTAATTTGCTAATGCTGTATTTTTCTTTGAGCCTGACTGTTAGCTGTTCGATTTGTTCCCTTGCAGCTTTATCCTGTTGACCTGCGTTTTGAAACAATTTTAAGGCCTGGTTTTTTACCTCATCTTCCACGACTTTTATAATGCAGATTCTGTCGCCTGATTCTTCAAATCTTTTAAATTCGTTAAATGTAGCCTTGCATCTCCCGTCGTTTCCTATGTTTAAATCATGGCGCATTTTCAGTAACCAAATGTTTGAATCACACACTACAAGCCTTTTTTCGTCGACAAAACTTAACTCGCTTTTTGTATCAACCTTTAAAAAGCCCCCGTATTTTTGCAGCAATTGCTTGGCATCCTTAAGATTTTTCTTGGTTTTGGATAAAGAAACAATTGCTTCACAACAGAAAAAAAGTTGGTCATACGATTTGTTTTTCTCCAATGCCAGCTTTAGCCTTTTTAAGGATTCTAAATCCCTGTTTTTGCAGTATTCTTTTATACTCTCCCCAAATTTTCCAAACAACTCAAGAACTAGCCCCCTGCCAAATTTGACCATGCTAAGAATATGCTCTTTTGTTGAGGTTTTCAACAATTTTTCTATGCAGTCTTTTGCATGCCCTGTGTCATTCAGTCCAATGTAAGAAACAAATTGGTTCAGCAAAACCTCTTCATCCTCTTCGCTTTGCTCAAAGGAATTCAAAGCCTCTTTGTACTGCAGTAGGTTTGCGCAACAGATTCCCTTGTACTTGTAAAAGCCCTTCTCTTCTGTTGAAACTTTGTCAAAACACAGCATAGCTTCTTTGAATTTTCCTATTTTTGTCAACTCAATCCCCTTGTCTTTAAGCAACAGGTTGGCTTTCTCTATTACCCGCTTCATTTCCTCTATTCTTTTTTCGCAAGCTTCCTGTTTTCTTCTTAATAGGATGGTTGACTTTGCTTTTAGGGCCCTTTTGATAAATTCCCTTGCATTAGCAAAATCTTTCAATTTGTAGAGACACAAACCCTTATTTTTTAGGATAAAATAGTTTTCATCTGCGTTATTCAAGTAATCAAATGCTTCCTTGTATTTTCCTTCTTGCACGAGTTCTTTTAGCAGCAACATAAGTGCTTGCCTATTGTTTGGGTTTTTCACCAGAATCTTTTTGCAGCACAGCTCTGTGTCAAATCCTGCTTTGATAAGATGTGGAAGAATGAAACACAGTGTTTTCTCATCGTCGCTTATCTCAAGAAGCTTTTTAGAACAAATGCCAGCGGCTTCCTCTTTATTCAGCATGAAAGAAGACAACAGTTTCCCAAACCACGCGCCCTTGTCGTTTGGCCAGACTTTCAGGACTTCATCATAACACACAAGGGCATTTTCATCCTTTCCTGCTAACTGATAGAGTTGAGCCAATCTGAGCAAATCCTCAACATTGTTTTTAAGTTTTAGCAATTCCTTGTAGATTGGAAGCGCTTCATCAAGCAAATCCATTTCCTCCAAACAGTGTCCTTTAAGCTTGAGTAAATCACAGTGCGTGGGTTGTTTTTCCAAGCCAGAATTTATAATTTTCAAAGCTTGCTTTGGCTTTTCAAGGCCAATTAGGCAAACAGCTTTGCCCAAAATGGATTGCACTTGTTCAGGCCTGGATTTAAGCACTTTGTCATAACAGCGGAGCGATTCTTTCAGCATGCCTATTTTAAGAAAGCATCCGCCTTTTACCTCGTAAGCGAGTGGCAGTTGCTGAAAATTCGAGTCCAAAAACTTTAGTGCATCCTCATATTTCTCTTCTTCGAAAAGAATGACAGCCATCAACACCTTGCAAAAAACATCTTCCCTGTCTTTAAGGGTTCTTTCACAGATGCCTGCGGCTTCCCTTAAGTTTCCCATGCAAAAGCACATTGCGGCCCTTGTGGAGTCATTTGCTTTTCCGTTTTGAATTAGCTCATAAAAATAGCTTCCAGCATCTTTTCCCTCAAGAAGCATGTTCAGGCCAGCCAAGTTCTCATCAGCCTTCAATGCCTTGCCAAAGATTTCAGGATAGGATTGCATTAATGACTGCAATAAGGGCTTGTCTTCAAGTTTGTTAGCATCTTCTATTTGGTTTCTCTTCAAGTGCTCTTTTGCCCTGATTGCCAATTGAGGCAGGTTGTTTTTTTCAATGGCATAGTCAAGCAATTGGCACAGAATTAGCTTTTCTTCACTGCTTGTATTAAGACTTAGGGCATCACATGCCTTATTTATCATCTTTCCATAATGATCTGCCTTTAGCAGCGATATGCACCAGTAAACGTAAATATCAACACAATCAGGATATTTCTTCAATTTTCTTCTGCATTCCTGGTCAACCCATTCATGGGCATCAGACGAGATAGCTTCCCTGATTTCTACCAGCATCTTGTTTATTTTTTCTTTGTCCTTCTCCAACATTGAGTTAGACCCTTTAGATACAATTATTACAAGGGTTTAAATGCTTCTTCTAATAGCAAAGCGCGTTGGTTCATGAATTTTTGCTTGTTTTTTGCATATGGCAAATTGCAATTCGCTATAAGCCGGGGAAAAATAATAAAGGGTAAAAAATGGCTTGGAAAAGAGCGGAGCAAATCAGAAGGCGCGCGCAAAAAATAAAAGAAATCGTGGAACAACTATTGTAAACGCAAACAATGGATTAGTGAGAACGCTTTAGCTTATTTGTTTTGGTTCAAAAGATTGTCTAGCGTTTTTGCTTTTGCCGGGTCCCTGAAACCGATTTCTTTTTTGAATGCTTTGAAAGCTGTTGTTGGAATGAAAAGCTCGAACCGTTTTCCTTTCTCTTGCAACAGTCCCTTTTTGAACAGTTCCCATTTTTCTTTTTTTGAAAGGATTGGACCGCTTCTTGGATGGCATTCAATTCCGAATCCTGCAATGGTTTTTGAAAGATAATCCCTTAATTCCCTGTTTCTTGTTTTGAAAATAATGCTCTTTTCCGGGGTTTTTCTATTATCCCTGCTTCTTTCAAAGGGAAACGCGTTTGCATCAATCAAAGCTCTTGCGAATTCCCTCCGCGTTTCCTTGTTTCTAAGAAATTTGTATGGAATGCGCGACCCAAAAAAAGTTTGCTCGTTAAGGAACGCTGCTATTTCAACAGAGTGCGCTCTCAATGTTTCTGAAACAGAATGCTTTGCATTGGTATTGGCTCTCGTACTCATTTTTGTTTCAATATGGGGATTGAAAACCTGTTCAAGCGCGCTTTTTACTTCAGCTCCAATTGTTCCCGCTTTTAAGGTGGTAACAATTGAAATCCCTCCCCTTTGGCCAACATATGTTCCTGCGTGGCGGCTCATTTGGATTCCAAAAATATAGCCTATTTTTGGGTTTTCCAAGGCAACAGCACTAATGTATTTTTTTCTCTTATTAATGCTGGCTTGAATCTGCTTTGGGGAAATTATTTTTGGAAGGCTCTCGCCAAGCTTCCAAGCGCCCAAAGTCGAAACATTCACGCCAATGCCCCTTGCAACAGACTCAATGCTTTCTCCCTGCCTAACCCTGTCCAAAGCATTTTTTACCCTAAAAAATTCATCATGCATTTTTTCAAGCCTTGTTCTTTGCAGGTTTGCCGGAAGCCCCCTCCAACCAAAAGCCAAAAGAAACTGTTCCCTTAGCTGTGAAAACAGCAAGGATTCCCCGCCCTTGAACCTTAATTCAATGTCTCCCGCAAGCCTTTTTTGCATAAATTTTGCCATACAAAAAACTAGTGCATTCAAATTAATAAAATGTTTCACACCAGCAGAATAGGGGGGTTTTTGAACAACCCAAATTTTCAATGGCACAACACGGGGAAAATTATTTATTGTTCAACAACCAGAAATACCAAACAAAAAACAATATTGCAAAACAAATGCGCTTTCGGTGTGCAGAAACAATTATTAATCCAATTTTCCATTTCTTTAGTTGAGGGCAAATGCCAATAATAATCGGGTATATCACGACTGCTTCCGAGCGCGACAGCAAAAGAATAGCTGAAGCGCTGCTTTCAAAGCATTATATTGCATGCGCGAACATTGTGCCAAAAATAAATTCGCTGTTCTGGTGGAAAGGAAAAATTGAAAAGCAAAAAGAATCATTATTGGTAATAAAGACACAGAAGAAATGGGAAAACGACATAATTGCGGAAGTAAAGCGGATTCACGGTTATGAAGTGCCGTGCATTGAATTCTGGCGCGCGGAAAAAGCGAATCCAGATTTTGAAAAATGGGTGAAAAAAGAGACGCAATGAAAAAGCGGCAAACAAAGAAAACATTATAAATAGTATTTACACATAATTTATGAGTGATTTTGTTTGGCTAATGTTTGTGTTTCGGTTCCTGAAGATATGCAGAAGAAGCTCAAAAAGTTTGAGACAGTTAACTGGAGCGCTGTTGCAAGGCTGGCGTTTGCAAGAGAACTGTCCAAATTGGAACTAATGGACAAGATTACGGCAAAGTCAAAAGCAACAGGCAAGGACATTGAAGAATTGTCGGAAAAAATAAAGTCCGGCGTGGCAAAATGGCACAACGAGCGGGTATAAATGCAATTGGTTTCAGACACCAACATTCTTGTTGCCGCTTTGTTGAGAAAAGGAGACACGAAAAAGACTGGCATTTTTGGCATTGGCGCTAAAACTTGATTGCCCATTGTGGTCGCAGGAATTTGCACTTAAAAAACAACCAATAATTAAAGTTTATTCCACCATCAAATTATTGCAGCATCTGACCGCAGAAGAAAAGGAGGCTGAAACGCAATGAGTGCAGGAAAGAAAAAGAGCCAGTTGGACTATTTTTTTGCGCCGAAAAACGTTGCAATCATTGGCGCAAGCGAACACATTGAAAGCATTGGCAAAGCAATTTATGAAAATTTTTTGAAAGGAAGGTTTTGCGTTCCCGACGGAAAAAGTTTTTGCGAAAACGTTTTTGCAATAAACCCGAACCACGAAACAATTTTGGGCGGAAAATGTTATCCGAGCGTTTTGGATGTGCAGGCAGACCTTGATTTGGCAATAATCGTGGTGCCGGCGCCAACAGTGCCAAAAGTATTGCGGGAATGCATCAAAAAAAAAGTCGAAGCAGTAATAATTATTTCCGCGGGCTTTGCTGAAACAGGAGAAAAAAAATTAACCGCAAAACTGCAGAGAATAATTGACAAAAACAAGAATCGCACGCGGGTTTTGGGGCCAAACTGCTTCGGGGTTTACGTTGGCGAAAACGGTTTGGACACGACTTTTTCGGAAAAACAGAAAATGAAAATGCCAAAGGCAGGAACAGTCTCTTTCATGAGCCAGTCTGGAGCATTGGGAGTTGCAGTATTGGACTGGGCGAGCATGCAGGAATTTGGGATTTGCAAGTTCATTTCCTATGGCAATGCAATGGACCTTGATGAATCCGACCTGTTGGATTATTTGAAAAATGATGAAAAGACAAAAGTAGTTGCGATTTATATTGAAGGAGTAAAAGAGGGAAGAAAATTCATGAAAATTGCAAAACAAGCCTCGTTGAAAAAGCCTGTTGTAGTGCTCAAGGGAGGAATGTTTGAGGAAACACACAAGGCAACTGCATCGCATACCGGCAGCCTTGCCGGAAGCGCTGAAGTGTATGAAGCATTGTTCAAGCAGACGGGCATTATCCAGGCACAGAATTTAATGGAATTGTTTAATTTTGCAAAAACTCTTGAAAACGAGCCATTGCCTGCTGGAAACCGCGTTCAAATAATAACAAACGGCGGAGGATATGGCATTGTAACGGCAGACCAAGTAGTAAAAAATGGCTTAATACTCGCAAAAATGAAAGAAAAAAACATTGGCGAATTGAAAAAAGCTTTTCCAAAGACTGTTTCAGTCAGCAATCCCATGGATTTGGTTGGAGATGCTGACAATGAAAGATACTGGCTCGCGATAGAGAAAGCCATTGAAGACAAAAACATTGACATGATAATGGTTCTAGTGCTTTTTACTTTGCCCGCGATTGACGAAAAGTTAGTGAAAACAATTATTGAATTAAAAAAGAATGCAAAAAAACCAATTGTGGTTTTGAGCATTGGCTCGCAATACACTGAACAAAGAAAAAAAGAACTGGAGCAGGGCGGCTTGGTAACATTCAAGTATCCGGAAACAGCGGCCCGCTCGCTCAAAGCATTAAACGATTACGCAAAATGGCTGGAAAAAAACAGGAAATAAATCACTTTTTTTCTTCGGTTTTGGAAAGCAATTCAAGCGCTTTTTCGTTTTCTCCTTCTGACAGCAATGCAAAAATCCTGCGCACGTCAAAAGCATTCTTGAAATTTGTTTCTTCCAAATTTTTCTCCAATAGTTCAAGGCCCATGGAAGAAATCGAAGCCTTTGTTTTCTGCAATGCGCGCAATTCCTCGAACTTTTTCTTTAAAGAAACAGCGCTGAAATCATGGTCAATGGAAAGAATCAATTTTTCTGAAAACTCGGCTTCTATCGCTGTGAGGGGTAAATCTGAAGCGCTCAAGCCTTTTGCGAGCGAACCAACAAGCTTCAAGCGCGCCATTGGCTTGGGAAACAAATTTTTTGAGGCAATTTCGGATAATATTTCGCGCGCTTTCTTTTTTAGTTCATCAACCGAAGAGTTTTCAAAACGCAGTTTTTCGTAAAAAAGCTTGCGCTGATTTGGAATTTCCAAGAAAATTGTTTTTTTTGTTTCAGTGTCAAAAATAAAAATTCCTTTTGGCTTTGTTGATTCAAGGTTTTTCATTTGCGTTGTTACAGTGCTTCCAGGCAAAAGCAAAAGCGAATTATGCAACTGTTGCTCATTGCTCCAGTGAAAGTGCCCGTCAACAATCAAATCAAAGCCCTGCGGCAAATCCTCTAGCGAAATCGTTGCATTCATCTCATCGTCAGTAGGCAAAAACTCTTTCAAGGACTGGTGAAGCATCAGAATATTGAAAGCGCTTTTTTCCGGAGCAGGATTCCACTGGCGCAATGCGGAGAGAGCAATTTTTTCCGGCACTCCGCCAAGACCGTGCACCACAACTGTTTCGTTTCCCTTGCAAACGATTGCCTTTGCAGCATGCAGGTAAATAAAAAAGCCCGCTGCCTCGCAAACCTGCAAAACATTCTTGTGGTCTTTTCCGCAATACTCGTGCGTGCCATGAATCGCAAAAACAGGAATGCGAGAAAGCAAAAGCCGCTTTGCGTTTCCGTTCCTTTCAACCAGCGAAACTTCAACAGCCGACTTGATTGTTTTTACTTTTGAAAAGATTTCAAAGCAATCATACAGGGCTTCGTTGCTTGGCATTTCCGCATTGAAAACATCCCCTGCAACCAGCAAAAAATCCGGCTTTTCCTCAAGCGCAATTTCAAGCGCTGTGCGCGCCTGCAAAAACGCGTCTTTTTCCCTTTCAGAACGCACAGCAAAACCCAAATGGAAATCCGACAAAATAGCAATCCTCATTCAGACCAAAAAGAACTTGAGTAATAGTTATTTTAACTGTTTTGAAAAACAGTTCAATATATTGTGGTGGTTGATAATGATTTCAAAGCTGCGCGGCAAAATGAAAAGAATCTGCCTGTTGTTGGCGAAACCATTTGCGTTATTGGGGATTCCACCGAATATTGTTTCGCTTTTTGCGATTCCGCTTGCGCTCGTTTACGCGTTCTTTGCACTGCGAGGCAATTTTTTTGCAGCGCTTGTTTTTGCTGCCTTGAGCGCTTCAATGGATTTGATTGACGGCAGCGTTGCGGAATTGCTGAAAAAGCGCACTCTTTTCGGCAACTATTTCGAAACAATGATTGACAAGGCAATCGATTTCATTTTATTGGGGGTTTGGGTTCTTTCTTTTCCGCTTGCGGCAATGCTTGCTGTTGGTTTTTCTTTTCTTTCAAGCTATGCAAAGCCGCGCGCTGCACTGGTAATAATCATTGACAACAGGGACTGGCCGGCAATAGGAGAGCACGCAGACAAATTATTGATTCTGCTCGTGGGATTGCTTGTCTCGGTTTTCTCGCCAAAGCTATTAGGGTTTTCCGTGATTGAAAGCGCTTTGTATTTGATTGCACTGGTTTCAGCAATCGGAACAATCCAAAGAATCGCTTTCGCAAAAAAACTGATTGCAAAAGCAGAAAAAAACGGAACAATACTGCCATACCTAAAAGAAAAAAGAAACAGTTAAACAGGGAAAATGATACAGTACAAACAATTGCTTCTACATAAGACTTTTTTGGCAGAAAAATTCTCCCTGAAAGGATTTAAAAAAACTGCCCAAGACAAAAATAATTAACACAAAGCGCCGAAGGCGCATATACGACCGAATGTCGTATTTTTGCCGGCTTTAGTAAAGCCGCTGGGGTGGCAGAGAGGCTATGCATCGGCCTGCAGCCAAGCCTTTTCTCTTTTGAGAAAAGAGAAAAGTCTACGGTCTATCCAAAAGAGAAAACTGCGGGATTTTCAATCCCGCCAAGAAAGAACGTGGATTTTTTGTTTTTGGAAGACAGCCGAAGATCGTGGGTTCGATTCCCACCCCCAGCTCATTTTGCTGAAGGCAAATCCTGCCTCCAACGGAGGCAGCATATTATGGCGGTTTTAGTAAAACCGCTTTATTAAAGCTGGCAAAAGTCCAACTTAACAGTTGGACGTGCCTTCGGCAATGCCGCTAGGCATATACAACCTCTCTAAAAGAGGTTGTACTTTATGACATTTTAGTAAAACCGCGGGCGGTTCGATTCCCACTCCTCGCTTTCATTGCAAAAAAGCAAACAAATGTTTTTTATTTTGAAAAGCTCACTATTGATAGGGGTGTTTTTGTGGCAAGAAGTTTTGTGAGAAATAGAAAACCAGCGGTTGGTGCTAGACGCGGAAAGAGTTTTAATCCAAGGGTTGTCAGAGAAAACGTGGCATTTAACAAGGCAAGCGGACAAATAATCCAGCTTTTGCGGAGAATAAACAGGTGGGGACCAAACAAGAATGGTCTTGTTGCTGACGCCATAATAAAAATCTGCTCCATAGAGGGAGTTCCAGTAGAAAAAATAAAAACACGTTTTTTGCGAAGAGACACGGATGACAAAATAATAAACGCTTTGGATAAAAGAGTAACGCAATTATTTGGCAAACAAAAACCAAAATAAAGCCTTTTTCGAAAACAAGCGGTTCCTGTAGGGTTTTTAAAGGTTTTTTTGGAAAGAATTGTTATAATTTGCCTGTTTTGTTTTACTGTATTAAAGCAAATTTTGAGTTTTAGAGTTCAGTGATAAAAATGGGATTGCGGCCTGCAAAGTGTTATAAGAAAAAAAATCACAGGGCTTGGACAAGGCTAGCGACTGTCGTACCGAAAAAGAATTACATAGGTGCTGCTCCTGGAATGAGAATAAGGCAGTTTAACATGGGCAATCCATTGAAAGATTTCAAATTTATTATTGATTTGCGCTGCGGAGAAGCAGTGCAGATTCGCGATAACGCAATGGAAAGCGCGCGCATTGCAATCAACAGGTTTTTGACAAACCGCCTGGGAAAAGACTGTTATTTCATGAAAATTCGAGTGTATCCGCACCAGATTTTGAGAGAGAACAAGCAGGCGCAGGGCGCGGGAGCAGACAGAATACAAAAAGGAATGTCACATCCTTTTGGCAAACCGATTGGAAGGGCAATCCGAACAACCAAAAAAGAAATTTTAATGAGCGTTCTGGTTGACAAAGAAGGAATAGCGCTTGCAAAAGAAGGATTAAAGAGAGCTGGCCCAAGACTGGGAATAAGCGTTATATTGAAGGTTCATAATGATGTTGCTTCAATTGGCACAAAGCCAAAAGAAATAAAGGAAATTACTGCGGAAGAACTGCAGGCACAGGAAACAGCGGCAAAAGAAAAAGCAGCTGCAAAAGAAGGAAAAGAAGTGCCAAAAACAGAAGCAGGAAAAGCAGTCGAAACAGTGAAAGCCGGAGAAACAGCAAAGCCAGGCGCGGAAACTGGAAAAACAGCCGCCGGACAAGCTGGAGCAGCAAAACCAGAAACAGCAAAAAAAGAAGAAAAGAAAAAATAAAGCAGTTCTAATAAATCCCAAAATCTGGTGATTTTGCAAAAAAGGATTTGCGGGCTTGCACTGAACAAAACCCTGGTTGATGAAAGCTGTTTCATAGAAATTGATTAAAATTCTTTTGTAACAATTTTGTTTTATGCATTTTTTTGATTTGCTTGAAAAGAGGCATTGTGTCCGTTCTTTTCAGGGCAAAGCTGTTGAAGCGGAAAAACTGCAGCGCATTCTGAATGCTGTTTCCACTGCCCCAAGCGCAGGCAACCTGAAGGCATATTCTGTAACTGTTGTAAAAGATGCAAAGGAAAAAAGATTGCTTGCAGACGCTGCTTTTGGGCAAGGCTTTGTTGCAGACGCTCCATTGGTGCTTGTTTTTTCTGCAGACGCTGGCAAAAACAGTGCTCGTTATGGCAAGAGGGGAGAACTATTTGCTTTGCAAGATGCAACGATTGCCTGTGCTTTTGCTCATTTGGCTGCCGTTGAGCTTGGCTTGGGCAGCGTTTGGTGTGGCGCATTTGAAGAAAAGGATGTTGCAAAAGCAATTGGCTTGCAGAAAGGATTCACGCCAATCGCCCTGCTGCCAATTGGCTATGCCGCTAAATGAGAAATCTGCTTTGCCCATGTTGCCTCTGGACTGACAGAATTATTCAGTGCCCACTATGGTTTCTGCAAAGTTTTGAATCCACAAAATTATTAAACCTGTTTTGCAGGTCACTGCTTTTTTTCAGTGGAAATCCACTGCTTTGGAAGTATTAAAAATTTTTGATTATGATTTATTCAATTTGCACCCACTGAGAAAAGAAAAATTCTTGGGGGGCATTGCAAAATTCAAGCAAATCCCGGATTCTTTGAAAAAAAAATTTTCAAGAATTAAAAGGATAATATATAATAAGGGAAAGCGTAATATTATTCAGGAAATGAACTTGCATGAAATCGATAATGTGGTTTAACGAAATCGGGATACGGGACATCCCTCTTGTTGGGGGAAAAGGTGCCTCGCTGGGAGAAATGTCCAACGCTGGCTTTCCCATACCGCCGGGCTTTGTTGTCACTGCACAAGCATATTTTGCATGGATACAAGAAACAGGCATCAAGAACAAAATAATCAAAATGGCAGACACAATCGATGTAGAAAACACCGAACAATTGGAAAAAAACACTGAACAAATAAGAAAAATAGTTCTTGAAACAAAAATGAGCGAAGCGCTCAAAATAGAAATAATAAAAGCATACAAAAAATTGTGCGAAAAAAACATTGCCTGGCTGACAAGCACTGACGAAGAATACGTTGCAGTAAGAAGCAGTGCCACAGCGGAAGATCTTCCCAGCGCCTCATTTGCGGGCCAACAGGAAACATTCTTGAACACCAAAGGCGCGAACGATTTGATTGACAAAGTAAAAAAATGCTGGGCATCGCTATTCACTGCGCGCGCTACATATTACAGGCGCAAACAGGGCTTTCCGACAGACAAAGTCGGAATTGCAGTGGTAGTGCAAAAAATGGTGAACAGCGAAACAGCGGGAGTAATGTTCACTGCAGACCCGAGCACCAGCGACACAAATAAAATAATAATCGAAAGTGCTTTCGGGCTTGGAGAAGTTGTTGTCGGCGGAACAATAACGCCAGACCACTATGTTGTTGACAAGAAAAGCGACAAAATAATTGAAAAAATTTTATCGGAACAGCCATTCAAGCTAAACCGCGCAGGAAAAGGAAACAAGCGCATTGAACTGTCAAAAAAAGAAGGCTCAAAACAAAAGCTATCGGACGCGCACATAATTGAACTGGCAAACATTGGAAAAAACATTGAATTACATTATGGGGCGCCGCAGGATATTGAATGGGCTGTTGAAAACGAGAAATTGTTTATTGTGCAAAGCAGGGCAATTACAACAATGAATATGAAAGAAAAAATGAAGGACAGCGTCCGCGACATCAAAACAAAAACCCGCCTTCTAACAAAAGGATTGCCGGCAAGCCCGGGAATTGCAATTGCTGTTGCAAGAGTTGTCCCGGAAATAGAAGAAATAGAAAAAGTCAAAAAAGGAGACATTTTGGTTACAAAAATGACTTCTCCTGATTGGGTTCCAATAATGCGAAAAAGCACTGGAATAATAACAAACGAAGGCGGCCTCACTTGCCATGCTGCAATAGTCAGCAGGGAACTTGGAATACCGTGCATTGTCGGAACAGAAAACGCGACTTCAGTGGTAAAAGACGGGGCAACAGTTACAGTTGACGGCTTTACCGGGGAAGTGTTTGAGGGAAAAGTTGAACTGGAAGCCCCAAAAAAAACAGAAGAGGAAAAAAGTGAAATAATAGGGGAAAAAGAATTGGACGAGCTGGAAGAAGTGCTTGAAGAAGAGGAAGAAGAAGGCGCGCTAAAAGACGGAGAGGAAAAGGTTGCAAAAAAAATAATCAAGGAATTCGGAAACAAAAAAGAAGACGAAATGACAAAAAAAGAAATCCTCGATGAAGAAGAATTGCTAATTGATTTCTTGAAAAGAGTTTCAGCAAAAGTAAAAGTCAACGTTGCGCTGCCGGAAGCAGCTGAAGATGCAGCAAAAACAGGCGCCGACGGAGTTGGCTTGCTAAGAGCAGAACACATGATTACTGAAAGCGGAATTCACCCGGCAGAATATATCCGCGAAGGCAAACAAGCGGAATTAGTGAAAGTAATAAAAAAAGGAATAAAGGCAGTGGCAGAAAAATTCCGCGGCAAACCGGTATGGTACAGGACTTTTGACGCGCGCACTGACGAATTCAGGCACCTGCAAGGCGGGGAAATGGAACCGCACGAGGACAACCCAATGATTGGATGGCATGGAATAAGAAGAGACCTTGACGATATTGAATTGCCAAAAGCACAATTCGAGGCAATAAGGCAATTGCGCAAAGAAGGATTCAAAAACATCGGAGTAATGCTGCCATTCGTTCAAAGCGTTGAAGAAGTCAAGCAAGCCAAAGAAATTGCAAAAAGCGTTGGGCTTGACCCCGCAGAAAAAGATTTTGATTTTGGCATAATGATTGAAGTGCCGGCAGCAATATGGATAATTGAAGAACTAATCGCAGAGGGAATAGATTTCATTTCTTTTGGCACAAACGACTTGACACAATTAACGCTCGGAATCGACAGAAACAACGAGCATATTCAAAAATGGTTCACAGAACAGCATCCAGCAGTATTACGGGAAATAGAACACGTAATCAATGCCTGCAAAAAAGCAGGAGTAACAACAAGCATCTGCGGGCAAGCCGGAAGCAACCCGGAAATGGTGAAAAAACTCATCCGAATGGGCATTGACAGCGTCAGCGCAAACATTGACGCCGTTGAAAAAATAAAACACTGCGTATTGCTAGAAGAAAAAAAACTGATTCTCGAAAAAATGCACAAAAAATAATCGCTTTTTATTGCTTTGCAACGGCTTTACTAAAGCCGCCTTACTAAGGCGGTGCGAATCGGGATTCATCTCCCGTGTGCTGTATACAACCTCTTTCAGAGGTTGGATTTG